>NZ_JBEYXH010000017.1:0-122593 GCF_040644755.1 Streptomyces sp. NPDC046887 | reverse complement strand
CCCCGCCTGTCCTGAGCCGGAGTCCACCGCCCCCGCCTGTCCTGAGCCGGAGTCCACCGCCCCCGCCTGTCCTGAGCCGGAGTCCACCGCCCCCGCCTGTCCTGAGCCGGAGTCCACCGCCCCCGTCCGCCCTGAGCCGGAGTCCACCGCTCCCTCCGTCCCCGGCCGCCCGCTCAAGGTGGCCGTGATCGGGGGTGGCCCCGGGGGGCTGTACGCGGCGGTGCTGCTCAAGCGGCTGGATCCGGGGCGCGAGATCACCGTGTACGAGCGCAACGCCCCCGACGACACCTTCGGCTTCGGTGTCGTGCTCTCCGACGAGACCCTCGGCGGCATCGAGCACGCCGACCCGGAGGTGTACCGGGCGCTGGCCGGGGAGTTCGTCCGCTGGGACGCCATCGACGTGGTGCACCGCGGCCGCACCCTCACCTCCCAGGGCCATGGTTTCGCCGCGCTCGGCCGCCGCCGGCTGCTCGCCGTCCTCCAGGCCCGCTGCGCCGAGCTGGGCGTGCGGCTCCGCTTCCGTACCGACGCCCCCTCCGCCGCCGAACTCGCGGCCACCCACGACCTGGTGATCGCCGCCGACGGCGCCGGCAGCCGTACCCGCGAGGCGCACGCCGCCGTCCTCGGACCCACCCTCACCCGGCACCGCTGCCGCTATGTCTGGCTCGCCGCCGACTTCGCCTTCGACGCCTTCCGCTTCGAGATCGCCGAGACCGAGCACGGCGTGATGCAGCTGCACGGCTACCCGTTCTCCGCCGACGCCTCCACCGTCATCGTCGAGATGCGCGAGGAGGTCTGGTACGCGGCCGGGTTCGACGAGATGGCCACCGAGGAGTCGGTCGCCCGCTGCGCCAAGGTCTTCTCCGACGCCCTGCACGGCCGCCCGCTCACCGCCGGGCCCTCCTCCGCCTGGACCGCCTTCCGCACCGTCGTCAACGAGCGCTGGTCGCACGGCAATCTGGTGCTGCTCGGGGACGCCGCGCACACCGCGCACTTCTCCATCGGCTCCGGCACCAAACTGGCCGTGGAGGACGCCCTCGCGCTCGCCGCCTGCGTCCGCGAACAGCCCACCCTGCCCGAGGCGCTGGCCGCCTACGAGGTCGAGCGGCGGCCCGTGGTCGCCTCCACCCAGCGGGCCGCCGCCGCCTCGCTGCGCTGGTTCGAGGGGCTTGCCGGATATGTGGACCAGCCGCCCCGGCAGTTCGCCTTCAACCTGCTCACCCGCAGCCGCCGGGTCACCCACGGCAATCTGCGGCTGCGCGACGAGCAGTTCACCACCGCCGTGGAACGGGACTTCGGCTGCCCGCCCGGCACCCCGCCGATGTTCACCCCGTTCCGGCTGCGCGAACTGACCCTGCGCAACCGGGTGGTGGTCTCGCCCATGGACATGTACTCCGCCACCGACGGGCTGCCCGGCGACTTCCATCTGGTCCACCTCGGCGCCCGCGCGCTGGGCGGCGCCGGACTCGTCATGACCGAGATGGTCTGCGTCAGTGCGGAGGGCCGGATCACCCCCGGCTGCACCGGACTGTGGAACCCGGCCCAGACGGCCGGCTGGCAGCGGATCACCGACTTCGTCCACCAGCAGTCACCCGGCACCGCGATCGGCGTCCAGCTCGGCCACTCCGGCCGCAAGGGCTCCACCCGGCTGATGTGGGAGGGCATCGACCAGCCGCTGCCGTACGGCAACTGGCCCCTGGTCGCCGCCTCCCCGCTGCCGTACCTCCCCGGCACCAGTCAGGTCCCGTCCGCGCTCCACCGGGCCGCGCTCACCGACCTGCGGGAGCAGTTCGCCGCCGCCGCCCGGCGGGCCGCCCGGGCCGGCTTCGACCTGCTGGAACTGCACGCGGCCCACGGCTACCTGCTCTCCGGCTTCCTCTCCCCGCTCACCAACCGCCGCACCGACGCCTATGGCGGCGACCTCACCGGCCGGCTCCGCTTCCCGCTGGAGGTCTTCGACGCCGTCCGCCAGGTCTGGCCCGCCGAACGCCCCATGACCGTGCGGATCTCCGCCACCGACTGGGCGCCCGGCGGCACCACCGCCGAGGATGCCGTGGAGATCGCCCGCGCCTTCACCGCGCACGGCGCCGACGCCATCGACGTCTCCACCGGGCAGGTCGTCCCGGACGAACGGCCCGAGTTCGGCCGCTCGTACCAGACCCCGTACGCCGACCGGATCCGCAACGCCCTCGGCGTACCGGTCATCGCGGTGGGCGCCATCTCCTCCTGGGACGACGTCAACTCCCTGCTCCTGGCCGGCCGCGTCGACCTCTGCGCCCTGGCCCGCCCGCACCTCTACGATCCGCACTGGACCCTGCACGCCGCCGCCGAGCAGGGGTACGAAGGGGGCGCGGCGCCCTGGCCCGCCCCGTACCGCGCGGGCAGCCGCACCCCGCCCACCGGCCGTACCGACGCCCCCCGGCCCCGGCTGACCCTCGGCCCGCCGTCCACCGTATGACCGGCCGGAACGCCGTACGCGGGAGGCCGGAATACCGTACGGGCGGGGCGGGTTGGGGCGATCATGACCATCGACGCGAACACCGCCCACCGTCCCGGCGAGCACCGCTCCTTCCTCTTCGTCCTCGGCAGCTCCCGGCCGGACGGCAACACCGGGATACTCGCCCGGGCCGCCGCCGAAGCGCTGCCACCCGGGGCCGAGCAGCGCTGGGTGGACCTCGGCGCTCTCGCCCTGCCCGACTTCCAGGACGGCCGCCATGAGAAGGGCGAGCGGATCGGCGGGGAGGTGGAGGACGAGCTGCGCCAGGCCACCCTGGCGGCCACCGACATCGTGCTCGCCTCGCCGCTGTACTGGTACACCGTCTCCGCGCACACCAAGCGGTATCTGGACTACTGGTCGGGCTGGCTGGGCGTCCCCGGCCTGGACTTCAAGGCGAGAATGGCCGGCCGCACCCTGTGGGGGGTGACCGCCATGTCCGACCGCCAGGAGGCCGCGGCGGACGGGCTGGTCACCACCCTCACCCACTCGGCCGCCTATATGGGGATGCGCTTCGGCGGAGTGCTCTTCGGCAACGGCTCCAAGCCCGGGGACGTACGGCAGGACACGGCCGCCCTGGAGCGGGCCCGGACCTTCCTGGCCGGTGAGGCCCCGCTCGCCCGGTTCTCCTACGAGCGGGTGCCGGCCGCGGCGTAGGGCCCGGCCCGGTCAGCGGGCGCAGGTGCCCGAGCGGACGAGCTCGCGGCCGCCCTCGCCGTCGCCGACTGCGAGGGTCCAGCGGATGTAGGTCCAGTTCCGGTCACTGGTGTAGGCGTCCAGCAGTCGGCCGCAGACGCCCTGCTGGACGGCGCCGGCCAGGTTGGAGCGCTGGGCCCGGCCCGGGAAGCGGGCATAGGGGTCGTCGGTCCAGATGTAGGCGGCGTTCTCCACCGGGTCGAAGCCGAGGCTGATGCCGTCGGTGGTGCTGATCGGCTCCTCGCCGAAGTCGGCGGCCTGGGCGTTCCAGGCGGCGATCAGGTCCTTGACGGCGGCGTCGGCGACCTGGACCTCCTTCGGGGGCGTGCTGGGGATCTCCGCCGTGGCGAGGCCCGCCTCGTCGCCGTGCCACTGCCCGGCGACCTCGTCGGAGCAGCCGCCGGTGGCCTCGCCGAAGTCCAGCGCCTCGGCCTCGGGGGCCGCCTCGGCGTCCTTCCAGTAGACGGCGAACCGGCCGTAGGGCCATGCGGCGGGGGCGTCAGCCAACCGCTGGGCGAGGGTGGCGCAGGCCGCCGCCCCGGCCGCGCGGGCGAACATATTCCGGTGCTCATCGGGGAGTTGGGAGACCGGTCCGCCGGTGACCATCACCGTCTGGGCCCGCCGGTTGAAGCTGACGACCGGTTCGACGGCGTCGAGCCCCTTGGTGGCCAGCACGGTACGCAGCCGCTCGCGGATGGTGCGTTCGGCGGCCTCCTCCCCGGAGCCGGAGGCGGCGGAGGTACTGGCCCGCCACTCGTCCGGCGAGGGCTGGCTCCCGTCCCCGGCCCGGGTGTAGGCCGGGTCGTCCACCCCGGCCAGCGGGTCCCTGGGCACCCGGGCCTCCCTCGGATCCGCGCCGGACGCCGTATCCGAGCCGGCCTGCCCGTCCTCGACCTGCCCGCCCCCGAGCGGCCCGTCCTCGACCGGCTTGCCGTCGCCGCCGTCCGGCCCGGCGGCCACCGTGCCCCCGTCACGTTTCGCGTCGTCCTCGCCCTTGCCGTCGAACGTCCCCTGGAAGTACAGGCTGCCCGCGAAGGCGGCGCCGGCGACCGCGGCGCCCAGGGCGGCGAGCAGCACTCCCTTCCGTACCGACCGGGGAGCGGCCGGCGGAGCGGGCCAGGCGGGGTCGGCCACCGGCGGCACCCGCCATTCGGCGGCGACCAGCCGGTCCGCGACCGCGACCGCGGTGGGCGCCCCGGCCGCCGCGGTGGGCAGCACCTGGGTGGCCTGCCCGGCCAGCAGCCGTGCGCACTCCTCGGCCGCGGCGGCCGCGCTCATCCGCCCGCCGGGATCCTTGGCGAGCGCCCGGTCCACCACGGCCCGCAGTTCCCCGGGGACCCCGTCGAGGTCGGCCTCGCCGGAGAGCACCCGGTAGGCCACCACATCCGCGTTGCCGGTGCCGAACGGCGGGCGCCCGGTGGCCGCGTAGCCGACCAGGGCGCCCCAGGCGAAGACGTCACCGGCGGGCCCGGGGGAGCCGGTGCGGTAGTGCTCGGGGCTGATCCAGCCGGGGGTGCCGGTCATCATGCCGGTACGGGTCACCGAGGTGCCGTCGGCGGCGTGGGCGATGCCGAAGTCCAGCACCCGGGGCCCGGAGCCGGTGAGGATGACGTTCTGCGGCTTGACGTCCCGGTGGACCACACCGGCGGCGTGCACCGCCGCCAGGGCCCGGGCGGTACCGGTGGCGAAGGCGTACAGGGTGCCGCCGGTGAGCGGGCCGTGCTCGGCCAGATGCCGGTCGAGGGTGAGGCCCGGCGCGTACGCGGTGGCCAGCCAGGGCGCCGCCGCCTCCGGGTCGGCCGCCAGCAGCGGTATCAGGCAGGGGCCCTGGACGCGCGCGGACAACTGCACCTCGCGGCGGAACCGCGCCCGCCACTCGGGGTCCTCGGCCTGGGCGGCGTGGATGACCTTGACCGCGACACGCAGCCCGGACGGGTCGAGACCGGCGTGGACGGTGCCCATCCCGCCGGAGCCGAGCCGGCCGGTGATCCGGTACGGGCCGATCCGCTCGGGATCGCCGGGGCGGGCGGGCCGGACCCGCGCGTCGGAGCCGTTGGTGGTCACAGGCGTCGTTCCCTCTCTCGGACCGGGGGCGGGGCCATGGTCGGGCAGCCTCGGACGCACACCGCCGGACCTCCGGTCACCCCCCGAGAGGTGGATCGTATCCAGGGGGACGGGGGAGAGGGTGACGCAGGTTCAACCTCGTACGGCGGTACGGGGGTTCGGAGACGGGCAGCGGAACGGAACCGCCCGCCCGGCCTCCGCGCTAGCGCCGCCCGGCGGGCCGGCCGGTGAAGCGGGCGGCGGGTTCCCGCAGGCGGGTGTGCAGTTCGGCGAAGACCTGGGCCGCGCGGCCCCCCGGCCAGCCCGCGGGCAGCAGTTCACCGGGGAGGCCCGGGTCGGCGTACGGCAGCCGCCGCCAGGAGTCCAGCGCCAGCAGATGGGCCCGGTAGGCGTCCTCGTCGCTGTGGCTCTCCGGACCGCTCCAGGCGCGCAGCACCGGTTCGTGGCGGTCCAGGAACTCCTCGTAGAGCTTGGCGATCGCGCCCAGGTCCCACCAGCGGCCCACCGCCTCCGCGGTAGCCGTGAAGCCCAGGTGCTCGCCGCGGAACAGGTCAACATACGGGTCGAGTTGGAGCCGCCGCAGGGTGTGCCGGGTCTCCTCGTACAGGGCGGCGGGCGCGATCCACACCCCGGGCGCGGCGGTGCCGAAGCCCAGTCGGCCCAGCCGGGAGCGGAGCAGATGCCGCTTGTGCCGTTCGGCCTCCGGCACCGAGAAGACGGCCAGCACCCAGCCCGGTTCGGCCGTGCGCCGGGCGTCCGGGTAGATCCGCCGGTCGCCGTCGTCCAGCAGCTGCCGGGCCTCCTCGGACAGCGCGTACCCGGCCGCGCCGTCCGTCGTGCGGCGCGGCACCAGCAGCCCGCGCCGCTTGAGCCGGGACACCGAGGAGCGCACCGAGGGGGCGTCCACCCCGAGCACCGCCAGCAGCCGGATCAGCTCGGCCACCGGCAGCGGCTCGCCACCGGGGTCGCGCCCGTAGGCGCCGTACAGGGAGACGATCAGGGAGCGGGGAGTGTGCTGGTCGGCCACCCGATCACTCTAGGCCGACCTGATCCGGCGACCCGGGCCGGTCCGCCCCTCGGCCGCCCTCCGGGTAGGGCGGCGTCGCGCCGGTGCTCGCGGGGCCGGGGGCGCCCTGGCTGCTTTGCGGGCCGGTGACGGTCGCTTGGCGGGTCTCCGGGCCGGTGTTCTCCGGGCGGGCTTCGGCCGCCGCGCCGCCGTCTGCGGGGTCGGTGGTGGTCGCCTCGCCGTTCCGCGGGTCGGCGGCCGGTGCACCGCCACCTCCCGGACCGGTGGCGGCCGCCACCTCGGCGCCCTCGCCGCCCGGGGGGTCGGCGGCCATCGCCCCACCCCCGCCGGCGGGGGCGCCGTTCACCCCGTTCGCGGTCACGGCGGCCGCGTCGCCACCCTCGGGCGTCCGGAGCCGGAAGCGCTGGAGCTTGCCGGTGGCGGTGCGGGGGAGGGCGTCCAGGAAGACGATCCGGCGCGGGCACTTGTACGGGGCGAGGCGGGCGGCGGTGAAGGTGCGGAGCGCCTCCTCGGCGGCGCGGTCGCGGGGCAGGCCCTCGCGCAGCACCGCGTACGCCACCACCACCTGGCCGCGCAGTTCGTCGGGGGCCCCGACCACCGCCGCCTCCACCACGTCCGGGTGGGCCAGCAGCGCCTCCTCCACCTGGGGGCCGGCGATGTTGTAGCCGGCCGAGATGATCATGTCGTCGGCGCGGGCGACGTAGCGCAGATAGCCGTCCGGCTCCCGGACATAGGTGTCACCGGTCAGGTTCCAGCCCCCGCGTACGTACTCGCGCTGGCGCGGGTCGCCGAGGTAGCGGCAGCCGACCGGGCCGCGCACCGCCAGCAGCCCCTCCTCGCCGTCCGGCACCGGCGCTCCGGCCGCGTCCACCACGCGGGCCTGCCAGCCGGGCACCGGCAGTCCGGTGGCGCCCGGCCGGATCGCGCCGTCCGCCGCCGAGACGAAGATGTGCAGCAGCTCGGTCGCCCCGATGCCGTTGATCAGGCAGAGCCCGGTCCGCTCCCGCCAGGCCTGCCAGGTGGCGGCGGGCAGGTTCTCCCCGGCGGAGACACAGCGCCGGAGGGAGGAGAGGTCCGGAGCGCCGGGGGCGGCCAGCTCCTCCAGCATCACCCGGTACGCCGTCGGGGCGGTGAACAGCACGCTCACCCGGTGTTCGGCGATCGCCGGCAGCAGCTGCCTCGGCCCGGCCTGCTCCAGCAGCAGCGCCGAGGCCCCGGCGCGCAGCGGGAAGAGCACCAGGCCGCCCAGTCCGAAGGTGAACCCCAGCGGCGGGCTGCCCGCGAACAGGTCGTCCGGCCGGGGCCGCAGCACATGGGCGGAGAAGGTGTCGGCGACCGCCAGCACATCGCGGTGGAAGTGCGCGCACCCCTTGGGCCGCCCGGTGGTCCCCGAGGTGAAGGCGATCAGCGCCACATCGTCGGCGGCGGTCGCCACAGCCTCGTACCGGAGGCCCCGGTACCGGGTGGCGCGGCGCAGCAGATCCTCCGGCCCGCCCCCGCCGTACGCGGCGAGGGTCAGGCCCGGTACGTCGGCCGCCACCAGCTCGTCCACCGACCGGGCGTCGCACAGCGCGTGCGAGACCCGGGCCATCGCGCACATCACCGCCAGCTCCGGGGCGCGGGTTTGCGCCAGTACGGTGACGGCGACCGCGCCCGCCTTCATCACCGCCAGCCAGCAGGCCGCCAGCCACGGGGTGGTGGGGCCGCGCAGCAGCACCCGGTTGCCGGGCACCACCCCCAGGTCGCGGGTGAGCACATGGGCCAGGGCGTCCACCCGGGCGCTCAGCTCCCCGTAGGACCAGACCCCGCCCCGGCCGTCGAGGAACACCGGCCGGTCCGCGCCGAAACGTTCCACCGTGCGATCCAGTAGCTCGTGCCCGCAGTTCAGCCGGTCGGGGTAGCGCAGCTCGGGCAGGTCGAAGACGAGCGCGGGCCACTGCCCGGGCGGCGGCAGCCGGTCCCGGGCGAAGGTGTCGAGGTGCGCCGAGGGCGTCAGCTCCATGGTTCGCCTCCTTGCCGGGAGCCGCCAGGGCCCCGGGGGCCTCCGTACGAGGAGCCGCCCGGAGCGGCCGGGACGTCTCAGAGGGGGGAACGCCCCACGAGCGTATCGTGAAGGTGACGACAGTCAACGGTCCGCGATAGATCCCATGCGGGGCGCACCGCGCACCGCATCCCGAGGGGGCGTGAATGACCGCATTCTCACTCGAACCCGAGCAGATCGCCTGGTGTGCCACTCTGCGTGAGCTGGCCGAGCGGCGGCTGCGGCCGCTCGCCGAGAAGGGGGAGCCGGGGCGGGTGAACCGCCCGCTGGTCGCCGCCCTCGGCGAACTCGGCCTGATCGCGCGGCTCTTCGAGGCCGGCGCGCTCGATCTGTGCCTGCTCCGCGAGTCGCTGGCCCGCCACTGCACCGAGGCGGAGACCGCGCTGGCCCTCCAGGGCCTGGGCGCCCACCCGGTCGCCGCGCACGGCACAGCCGAACAGCGCGACCGCTGGCTGCCCGAGGTCACCGCCGGGCGCGCGGTCGCCGCCTTCGCGCTCAGCGAGCCGGAGGCCGGCTCCGACGCCGCCGCGCTGGCCCTCCGGGCCGCACCGGACGGCACCGGCTGGCGGCTCACCGGCGAGAAGCGGTGGATCTCCAACGCGCCCGAGGCCGACCTGATCACCGTCTTCGCCCGCACCACCCCCGGCGCCGGGGCGCGCGGCATCACCGCCTTCCTCGTCCCCGCCGACCGCCCCGGCCTCACCGGTGCCCGCCTCGACATGCTCTCTCCGCACCCCATCGGCAGCCTCTTCTTCGACGGCGTCCCGGTCGGGCCCGGCGACGTCCTCGGCGAGGTGGACCACGGCTTCGCCGTCGCCCTGGGCACCCTCGACCGCTTCCGCCCCAGCGTCGGCGCCTTCGCCGTCGGGATGGCCCAGGCCGCCCTGGACGCCGCCCTCGCCCACACCGCCACCCGCACCGCCTTCGGCGGACCGCTCAAGGACCTCCAGGCCGTCTCCCACCAGGTCGCCGAGATGGCCGTCCGCACCGAGGCGGCCCGGCTGCTGGTGTACGCGGCGGCCACCGCGTACGACGCCGGGGAACCGGGCGTCCGGCGGCGCGCGGCCATGGCCAAGCTGCTGGCCACCGAGACCGCCCAGTGGGTGGTGGACACCGCCGTCCAGCTCCATGGCGCCCGTGCCCTGCGCCGCGGCCATCTGCTGGAACACCTCTACCGCGAGGTCCGGGCGCCCCGGATCTACGAGGGTGCCAGCGAGGTCCAGCGCACCATCATCGCCCGCGAGCTGTACGCGGAGGCCGCGGCCGTCCCCGTACCCGTACCAGAAGGCGGCACCGCATGAGCCTGGAGCGGATCAACCCGCCGGAACTCTCCCCGCCCACCGGATTCAGCCACGCCGTCACCGCCACCGGCTCCCGGCTGGTGCTGCTCGCCGGGCAGACCGCGCTGGACGGGGCCGGGAGGGTGGTGGGAGACGGTCTCGCGGAGCAGTTCGAGACCGCGCTCGGCAACCTGCTGGCCGCCCTCAAGGCCGCCGGTGGCACCCCCGCCGACCTCGCCCGGGTGACCGTCTACGCCACCGACATCGCCGACTACCGCGCCCAGGCCCCCGCCCTCGGCCGCGTCTGGCGACGGCTGGCCGGCCGCGACTACCCGGCGATGGCGGTCATCGGGGTGGTACGGCTCTGGGACGAACAGGCCCTGGTAGAGCTCGACGGGCTGGCGGTGCTGGCCTGAGGGAGTGGTGGGGCAGGCCGCTTCGGGCGCCGGGGGAGCGGGGCCTCCGCCGCGGCGGTGCGGGGCGCGGGGCCTCCGCCGCTTGGCCGAGGGCCTCGGCGGCTCGGCTGGGGGCCCCGGCTGCTCGGCCAGCCCCCCAGCTGCTTGGCCAAGGCCCCCGGGCTGCTCGGCTCGGGCGGCGGGGTTTTGCCTGCTTGGCCGGGGGCCTCGGCGGCTCGGCCGGGTGCTGGCTGCTCGGCGGGAGCCGGCTGGGGCGCGCACGCCGACTGGCGCGCCCGCCGCCCGGGCGGGCTTGGCGCCCCGCCGGGGCTCCGGGGCCCACGGGCCGTGCGCAGCCGGGCCGGGCCCCGGCTGCTCGGCCGGGGGTCTCGACTACTTGGCCGGGGGCCTCGGCGGCTGGGCCGGGGGCCTGCTGGGGCGCGCCCGCGCGCGAGCGGGTTGGCGCCCGGGTGGGCATGGCGTCCGGGGGGTTCCGGCGCCCTGCCGGGCCCCGGAACCTAACCCGGGGCCCCGCCGGGCCGTACGCCGCCCGGCCGGGCCCGGCTACACCCCCCGCCCGGCCCGGCTACAGCACCCCGCCCGGTCCGGCCTCGGTGACCCTGTCGGTGACCACGGTCCACAGTTCGCCGCCGCCCACGGAGAACAGCCGCCCGGCGCCCTCGGCCCATACCTCCAGGCTGCGCAGCCGGGTGGGGACCCCGGCGTAGTCGCCCGCGACCGTGGTCACCCGCACGGTGAGCCGGACCTCCCGCCAGGGGTGCGCGTAGACCTTGCCGGCCGGGGGGTCGACGTACACCAGGCCCCGCTCGAAGCAGTGCAGCCGCCGTCGGGGGCCGTCGGGGCGGCGCTGCCGCAGGCGCCACCACAGCAGCGCCGGGGGTACGGCGGTGAGCAGCACCCCGGCCGGGACGGCGGCCGGCAGCCAGAGCGCGGCGGCCGCGGTGCCCGCCACCCCCAGGGCGGCACCCGCACCGGCCAGGGCCACCATCGACCCCGTACCCACCGCGTTCGGCACCCCGCTCCACACCAGGGCGCCGAAGCCCCGGTCGGCGGCCAGCAGCCGCACTCGCGCCGGTGGTTCCCCCATCCCACGCCCCCTCACTGGCGACCGCCGAGGACATGCCCGGCCGCTCCCGCGCCGAAACGGCCGGGGCGGGCGGGACGGGTCCGCTCCGTTTCATGAACGGAGGCTTGCGGCCGTGTGGACCCGTATGACGCCTGGGTCACAGGGTGGGACGGGCGTTCGACGGCCGTTGACGGGCCGTACCGCCGGCTGCCAGCCTCGATGACGTGAGCCAGTCAGCCAACCTCTCCGCGCGCCTCCACGTCGATCTGCGACGTCTGGCCAGCGCGCTGTGTGCCGCCGGTCGATGACCGGTCGCCTGACCGGTCGCTGACCGACCGCCGCCGCACCCGCTGACGTCCGACGTTCCCGTCCGTCCGGCGCTTCCGCCCGCCGCCTTCTCCCGGCGGCATCCACCCCGCGTACCACCGACGCCCGCCGTGCTGCCGCGCACGCGTCCCGGGCCGTCTCCGGCTGTGTCCGCTAGGCGTCGGAGCCGGCCCCGCGGCCCCGTCCCGTACGCCGGCCTTTCCCCTCCCAGGAGTCCCCCGTGCCCTCCGTCATCGCCCTCTCCGGCAGTCCGTCCACCGACTCCCGCACCGCCCATGTGGCCGACTACGCCCTGCGCCGGCTCTCCCTGGCGGGCCACCGCACCGAACACCTCGCCGTCCGCGAGCTGCCCGCCGCCGACCTGCTCGTCGGACGGGCGGGCAGCACTCCGCTCCGGGACGCGCTGAGCGCCATCGCCGAGGCCGACGGCGTCATCGTGGCGACCCCCGTCTACAAGGCCGCCTACACCGGGCTGCTCAAGGCCTTCCTGGACCTGCTGCCGCAGAGCGGGCTGGCCGGCAAGGCCGTGCTGCCCCTCGCCACCGGCGGCAGCCTCGCCCATCTGCTGACCCTGGACTACGCGCTGCGCCCGGTGCTCTCCGCGCTCGGCGCCCGGCACATCACCGCCGGCACCTTCGTGCTGGACGGGGCCGTGGAGCGGCTGCCCGCCGGAACCGGGCCGGGCGGCCCGCGGGCCCGGATCGAGCCGGAGGCCGAACTCCGGTTGATCCAGGCCGTCGACGGCTTCGAGCAGGCGCTCGACCAAGGCGGCCGGTTGTCGGACAGGGCCGCCCGCCCCGGGGCCGCGGCGCTCCGGATCGCCGCCGGCTGAGCACCCCCGCCCCCGCCCCATCCGAAACGCGAACAGGACCTCCTCATGAGCACGTTGTCCCGACCCGACCGACGGCAGTTCCTCACCCTCCTCGGCCTCTCGGCCGCTGCCGCCGGCTGCGGTACCGCGGTGGGCGGCAGCGGGGGAGACCAGACCCGGAAGCTGCGCTACCAGGGCGCCGTCGGCCAGGTCACCCCGGCCGAACTCGCCGCCGACCTCGGCTTCCTGGAGGACGTGAAGCTGGAGTGGGTCGGCAACACCATCAGCGGCCCCCAGGACATCCAGTCCGCCGCCACCGGACAGACCGACTTCGGCGGGGCGTTCAACGGCGCGGTGGTCAAACTGGCCGCCAACAAGGCCCCGATCAGGTCCGTGATCAGCTACTACGGCTCCGACAAGGACTCCTACCAGGGGTACTACGTCCTGGCGGACAGCCCCCTGCGCGGACCCCGCGACCTGCTCGGAGCCAAGGTCGGGATGAACACCCTGGGCGCCCACGCCGAGGCGCTGCTCGACATCTACCTGGAGCGCGGCGGGCTCTCCGCGGCCGAGATCGGCAAGGTCGAGCCGCTGGTGGTGCCCCCGGTCAACACCGAGCAGTCGCTGCGCCAGAAGCAGATCGAGGTCGCGGTGCTCGGCGGCATCCTCCGCGACAAGGCCCTCGAAAAGGGCGGGATACGGCCGCTGTTCAGCGACCACAAGCTGCTGGGACCGTTCAGTGCCGGCACCTATGTCATGACCGAGCGCTTCCTGAAGCAGAACCCCGGCACCGCCAGGACCTTCGTCACCGGTGTCGGACGGGCCCTGGCCTGGTCGCGCACCACCCCGCGCGAGCAGGTGGTCGACCGGATGACCGAGATCGTGGACAAGCGGGGCCGCAACGAGGACACCTCGGCGCTGAAGTTCTGGAAGTCCTACGGGGTCGCCGACCCCACCGGGCGGATCGCCGCCAAGGAGATCGAGCTGTGGATCGACTGGCTCGCCGACCGCGGCGACCTCGACCGCTCCAAGGTGCGCCTGGACGGCCTCTACACCAACGAGTTCAACGAGGCCGCCCGGGCCGGCCAGGGCACCCCCTCCCCGTCCACCAGCAGTGAGCGGAGCTGACGACGCCATGACCGAGGACACCACCAGTCCCGCGAAGATCCTCTTCGAGGGGGTACGGAAGGACTTCCCGGTCCGGGACGCCGCCCTGGCCCGGCGGCGCGGCCGCCGCGGGCTCCGCCGGACGGTCGCCGGTACGGGGCGGCCGCCCGCCCGACGCGCCCACCCGGCAGCCGGGTTCACCGCGCTGGACGGCGTCGATCTCGCCATCCCGGCCGGGGAGTTCACCGTGGTCGTGGGTCCCAGCGGCTGCGGCAAGTCGACCCTGCTGGACCTGCTGGCCGGGCTCACCCGCCCCACCGGCGGCCGCATTCTGCTCGACGGCCGCCCGGTCTCCGGGCCCGGCCTGGACCGCGGCATCGTCTTCCAGCAGTACGCGCTGCTGCCCTGGCGCACCGCCCAGGGGAACGTCGAGTTCGGGCTTGAGGCCATCGGGGTGCCCCGGCGGGAGCGCGCCGACCGGGCCCGCGGGTACCTGGATCTGGTCGGCCTCACCGGGTTCGAGGACCGCCATCCGCATGAGCTGTCCGGCGGGATGCGGCAGCGGGTGGCGATCGCCCGCAGCCTCGCCTACGACCCGGACGTGCTGCTGATGGACGAGCCGTTCGCCGCGCTGGACGCCCAGACCCGGGAGTCCCTCCAGGACGAGCTGCTGCGGATCTGGCGGCGCACCGGCAAGACGATCCTGTTCATCACGCACGGCATCGAGGAGGCCGTCTACCTGGGGCAGCGGGTCGCCGTGATGACCTCGCGCCCGGGCCGGATCAAGCGCGTCGTCCCGATCGGACTCGGCGAGCAGCGCGCGACCGCCGACGACCTGCGCTCCAGCCCCGAGTTCGCCCGCTACCGGCACGAGATCTGGTCCCTGCTGCATGACGAGGTGTCCAGGGCCCAGCAGGAGGAGAAGGAGGGCGTGGCCGTATGAGCCCCGTGTCCGCGACGAGCCCGCTGTCCACGAGAAAGACCACGGGGAGGGCCGCCGGGCAGGAGGCCGAGCAGGCCGTGCCGGAGCCCGGACCCGTACGGGAGCCCGATCCCGTATCCGTACCCGTATCCGTGTCAAAGGACTCGGAGGCCCCGACCGGGCATGCCCCCGGGGCCGCCGCACGGTTCGCCTGGGCCGCCGTCTCGCTGCTGTACCGGGGCTTCACCCGGTCGGTGGCGGTCGCCGCGCTGCTGGTGGTGTGGGAGGCCGCGCCCCGCCTCGGCCTGGTGGACGGCACCTTCCTGCCGCCGTTCAGCGAGGTGGCGCGCGCCTGGTGGGAGCTGGCCCTGGACGGGCAGCTGGCCGACAACGCGGCCGCCAGCCTGACCCGTTCGCTCAGCGGCTTCGGCCTCGCGGTGCTGGCCGCGGTGCCGCTGGGGCTGCTGATCGGCTGGTACCGGCCGCTGGCGGAGCTGCTGAACCCGCTGCTTGAGGTGTTCCGCAACACCGCCGCGCTCGCCCTGCTGCCGGTCTTCGTGCTGCTGCTGGGCATCGGCGAGACATCCAAGATCTCCATCGTGTTCTACGCCTGCGCCTGGCCGATCCTGCTGAACACCATCAGCGCCGTCCGCACCGTGGACCCGACCCTGCTGCGGCTGGCCCGCTCGATGGACCTGTCCGCGCCCCGGCTGTTCCAGAAGGTGATCCTGCCGGCCTCGGTGCCCACCGTCTTCACCGGCGTCCGGCTGGCCGGGGCGGTGTCCATCCTGGTCCTGGTCGCCGCCGAGATGATCGGCGCCAAGGCCGGCCTGGGCTATCTCATCAACGCCTCGCAGTACAACTTCGCCATCCCGCAGATGTACGCGGGGATCGTGACCATCTCCGTCATCGGCGTGGTCTTCAACGGGCTGCTGGTGGCGCTGGAGCGCCGCCTCACCTCCTGGCGCCTGCCGCCCACCGACTAGAACTCCCCTGCAACTCCCCGAAGGACGAACCCCCATGGCCCACCCCGAGCGGCCCGCCCCGCGCCGCCAGCTCCACCTCAACGCCTTCCTGATGAACGCGGGACACCATGACGCCGCCTGGCGCCATCCCCGCACCCGGCCCGACCGGGTCACCGACGTCCGCTACTTCCAGGAGCTGGCCCGGACCGCCGAGCGCGGCAAGCTCGACTCGGTCTTCCTGGCCGACGGCCTCGCCCTGTGGGGGCAGGTCGCGCACAACGCGCTCGGCGGCTTCGAACCGCTCACCCTGCTCTCCGCGCTCGCCGTGGCCACCGAGCGGATCGGGCTGATCGCCACCGTCTCCACCACCTTCAACGAGCCGTTCCACACCGCCCGCAAGTTCGCCTCGCTGGACCACATCAGCGGCGGCCGGGCCGGCTGGAACATCGTCACCTCCGGCACCGTGCAGGAGGCCCGCAACTTCGGCCGCAAGGAGCATCTGGAGCACGGGCTGCGCTACGAGCGGGCCCGGGAGTTCGTGGAGGTCGCCACCCGGCTGTGGGACAGCTGGGAGGACGGGGCGGTGCTGCTCGACCGGGAGCGCGGGATCTACGCCGACGCGGAGAAAGTCCGCCCCATCGGCCACCGGGGCCCGCACTTCGGCGTCGAGGGGCCGCTGAACGTGCCGCGCTCCCCGCAGGGCCACCCGCTGCTGGTGCAGGCCGGCTCCTCGGAGGACGGCAAGGAGTTCGCCGCCCGGTACGCGGAGGCCGTCTTCACCGCCCAGCAGACCCTGGCCGACGCCCTGGCCTTCGCCGGGGACCTGCGCGGCCGGCTGGCCCGCCACGGGCGCGCCGCGGACGCGGTGCGGATCCTGCCCGGCATCTGCCCGGTCATCGGCTCCACCGAGGCCGAGGCCCGGGCGCTGGAGCAGGAGCTGACCGACCTCCAGGTGCCGGAGTACGGGCTCGCCCAGCTCTCCGGGATGCTGGGCACCGATCTGACCGGGCTGCCGCTGGACGGGCCGCTGCCCGAACTGCCCGAGGAGCGGGACATCAACGGCAACAAGAGCCGCTTCACCCTGGTCGCCGAGCTGGCCCGGCGGGACGGGCTGACCCTGCGCCAGCTGATCGCCCGGCTGGGCGGCGGACGCGGGCACCTGGTGGTGGCCGGCACCCCCGAGCGGATTGCCGACCTGATCGAGGAGTGGTTCACCCAAGGGGCCGCGGACGGCTTCAACATCATGCCGCCGTATCTGCCGGGCGGGCTGGACCACTTCGTGGACCACGTGGTGCCGATCCTCCAGGAGCGGCGGCTGTTCCGCACCGAGTACACCGGCCGCACCCTGCGCGAGCACTACGGTCTGCCGCGCCCGGGCGGCACCCGGAGCGAGAGCCCCGAGAGCCCTCTGGCGCTTGTCTGACCGCGCTGGAACGGTGAGGTTCGCCGCAGCCGTCTCGACGGTCGGCTGCGGCTTTCCCCTCGTTCCCCACGAGCGGCGGTACGGCCCGGGAGGCGCACCGCCATGCCGGGCGTCTGCCCGGCGCCCGGGGGCGCATACGGAGCCACCCGGGTGAACCTCCTGGTGAGGAGCCCGGGGCGGGACAGTCAGACCCGTACCGCCTCGGGCCGGGTCGGCGCGGCGACCGGGGGCTCCACCGGGGCCGCCCGGCGGAAGGGCAGCCACCAGTTGGCGCGCCCCAGCAGCCGCATGGTCGCCGGGACCAGGACCCCGCGCACCACCGTGGCGTCCACCAGCACCGCCAGCGCGATGCCGAAGCCCAGTTGGCGCAGCGGCATCACCTGGGCGGCGATCAGCGCCCCGAGGGAGACCGCCACGGCCAGCGCGGCGGCGGTGAACACCCGGCCGGTGCGGGCGATGCCCTCCACCACGGCGGCGGTGTTGTCCCCGGTGGCCCGGTAGTGCTCCTGGATCCGGGAGAGCAGGAACAGCTCGTAGTCCACGGCCAGCCCGAAAGCGATGCAGAACACCAGCACCGGAATGGTGGTGTCCAGGGCGCCGGTGGGCGCGAAGCCCGCGGTGAGCGGGGCGAACACCCCGTGCTGGAACACCAGCGCCACGCAGCCGAGCGCGGCTCCCAGACTGACCGCGGCCACCAGCACCACCTTGACCGGCACCAGCACACTGCGGGTGTGCAGCCCGACGACCGCCAGGGTGGCCAGCGCGACCAGCGCCCCGGCGAGCGGCAGGCGGTCGGTCAGGGCGCGGCGCGCGTCCACGGTGGCCGCGGCCTGGCCGGCCACCGCGACCGGTGCCGGTCCCGGCGCGGGCAGCGCGCGCACGGCCCGTACCACCCGGGCCGCCGCCTCGGAGGCGGGCGGGTCGGTCAGCACCACCGTGGCCAGGGCGCCCCCGGGGGAGGCGGGCACGCCCCGCGCGGGGGAGGTGCGGCGCCCCTTCTCGTACCGCCCGGTGGGGGTGGTGGCCTCGGCGGCTCCGTGCAGCGAGGACAGCATCCGGCCGTAGCGGTCCAGGGCGGGCGCGGTGCCGGCGCCGGTCCGCAGCCCGGGCAACACCACGGTCAGGGCCCGGTCGGATACATGGGGGAAGAGCCGGGCCACCGCCTCGGCGCCCCGGTGCGACTCGGCGCTCACCGGCAGGTTGCGGTGGTCGGTCAGACTCAGCCGCACCGAGGCGAACGGCAGCAGCATCAGCCCCAGCAGCAGGGTGCTGGCGGTCAGCGACAGCACCGGCCGGCGGGTCACCGCGCGGGCCAGCGCCGCCCAGGCCCGGCTGCCCTCCGCCGCGTCCGCCCGGGCGGGCCGGCCGAACCGCCGCAGCGGGTCCAACGCCTCCGCCCGGGGGCCCAGGCACAGCAGCGCGGCGGGGATGACCGCGATCGCGGTCGCAGCGGCGAGCACGGCGACCGCCATCCCGGCGTACGCCATGGAGCGCAGGAACGGGAAGGGGAAGACCAGCAGCGCGGCGAGCGCGGCGGTGATGGTGCAGGCCGACACCGCGACGGTACGGCCCGCCGTACGGGTCGCGGTGCCCACCGCCGCCAGCGGCTCCCGGCCCAGGGCGCGTTCCTCGCGGTAGCGGCTGACCATCAGCAGCGAGTAGTCCACCGCGAGGCCGAAACCCAGCGCGGCGGCCAGGTTGACGCCGAACACCGACACCGGGGTGAGGAAGGTGACCCCGTGCAGCGCGGCCAGCGCCCCGGCGGTGGCGATCCCGCCCACGACGACCGGCAGCAGCGCGGCCACCAGCGAGCGGAAGGCGATCGCCAGTACGGCGAAGGTGAGCGGCGCGGCCAGCAGTTCGGCGCGCAGCAGATCGGCCCGGGACCGCTCGGTGGACTGCGCGGAGAACCAGGCGGGCCCGGTCGCCGTCACCCGCAGCGGCCCGGCCGCCTCCCGGTGCCGGGGGACCAGCTCGGCGGCCCGGCGGGCGGCGTCCGACTCGTCCCCGGCGAGGTGCACCAGGACCAGGGCGGCCCGCCCGTCGCGGGTGCGCAGCGCGGGGTCGCCGCCCTGGCGCCCGTCGCCGGTGCGCTGCGCGGGGTCGCCGCCCGGGCCCGCCGCCCAGGGGGAGCGGACCCGCTGCACGCCCGGCTCCCGCGCCAGCCGCGCCACCAGCGCGGCCCCCTGCGCTCGGGCCGCCGCCCCGTCCACCCCCCGGTCCTCGCTGCCATCCCGCTTGCCCGGCGCCCTGGCCGCCGCGCCGTCCGCGCCGTCCCTCTGTCCGCCTTCGGCCGGGCGGAGCAGCAGGATGACATCGGGCCGGTCGGCGCCGAGGCGGGCGGCCAGCTCCGCCGCGTGGGCCGCCTCGGTGCCGGTGGCGGCGAACCCGCCACTGGCCAGCCGCCCGTACAGTCCGGCGGCCCCGGCGGCGAAAAGCGCGCACACCACACCGGCCAGCACCAGGGTCCATCTGGCTCTGCGCAGGGCACCGGCCCTCGCGTCCGGGGTCGGTGACGGAAGCGGGGACGGTGCCGGGCTGGGTCCTCGGGGCTCGCGGTTCATGGGCGGACATGTTCCAGGCCCCGCGCCCCGCGGCCGGTCAGGACGCGCCCCGGGACGCCCCTCGCTCCCCTGCTCGGGGGATCCCTCCAACGGGCGATTCACCGCCGTTTGGCGAACATTTGGCGGATCCCGGCGGCGTGGGCGGCAAAACATGACGTAACGGAAATTTAGGGTGCGCGGTATGGGCCTTCCTTCTGCCTACGAGGCTGCCGAGCGGGTCGCCGGCGAGGCCGCCGACCCGGCTGCCGACGAGACGTCCGCCCGTGCCACGGTCGCGCTCGCCGACCTCCGCGCCCTCGGCGAGGCCTACCGCCGGGCGATGGAGACCGCCGCCGCCACTCCGGAGACGCGGGCCGCGATGGAGGTGTTCGTCGCCGAGTTCAGCGCGGCGGTCCAGCACTGTCTGACCGAGGGCGCCGGTGACGAGGAGATCGCGGCGGCCGTGGCACCGCTGCGGGACGCCCTCGGCAGCTCCCCGCTGATCCGCCGGGGCCAGCGGCAGGACCGCGGGCATCCGGGTGACTTCGAGATGATCGAGTATCTGCTCTCCGGCCGCAACGACGCCGAACCGGGCACCCTGGCCTGGCAGATCGACTCCTACCTCCAGGACTCGGCCATCACCCGCCAGCACCGCAACAAGATCGCCCACCAGGCCGGGCTGATCCGCCGGACCCTCTCCGGGCCCTCGGCGGACGGCGGCGGGCGCCGCGTGCTGCTGGTCGCCTGCGGCGGCGCGGCCGATCTGCGGACCGTGGAGCCGGAACTGTTCGCCGCCGGGGACCTGGTGGTCCTCAACGACGTGGACGCCGACGCGCTGGAGTACGCCCGCGCGGCCCTGCCGCCCGCCACCGCGCTCCACACCACCGTCGAGCCCGGCAACGTCCTCCAGGCGCTGCCCGCCCTGGAACGGCGCGGCCCCTATGACCTCGTGCTGGCCGGCGGCCTCTTCGACTACCTGCCCGACCGCTACGCCCGGCTGCTGATCGCCTATGCCATGACCCGGCTCTGCGTCCCCGGCGGCGACTTCCACTTCTCCAACATCGCCGCCGGCAACCCGTTCGCCCATCTGATGAAGTACCTGGCCGACTGGCCGCTGATCGAGCGCACCCGGCAGGACGTCGAGGCCCTGGTACGGGCGGCCGCCCCGCATCAGACGGCGCGGCTGTCCGTCGGGGCCGACCAGACCGGCTACACCCTGCTCGCCCATCTCACCCGGGCGGCGGCCCCCGTCCGGTCCGGCTGACGCCCCCTCACCCCCCTGATTTTCCCCTCACCTCCCGTTCTTCCCCTCCTCCCCTCCGTTCTTCCCCTCCTCCCCACGCCACCCGCCCCGTCCCGGCGGCGCCCCGCCACTGCACCGCGCCGCCGGGCCGACCGACCCGACCCCAGGAGCCGTATCCCATGGCCGACAGCTACCCGGCGATCACCCGCATCCTGACCGAGTCCTTCGGCGTCGAGGCCGACGCCCTCCGCCCCGACGCCACCTTCGACCAGCTTGAGCTGGACTCCCTGGCCCTGGTGGAGCTGTCCCTGCTGCTGGAGGAGCGCACCGGCCACCGGCTGGAGGAACTGCCGGCCACCGCCACCCTCGCCGAGGCCGCGGCCGCCGTGGACCGCCTGGTCGCGGGCGAAGCCGAGCCCGCCCCCGCGGATGGCGGTACGTCCGCCGCCGACTCCGCCACCGCCACCACGGGTGCCGGACGGTGACGGGCGCGTCCACCGCGGTCGCCGTCACCGGCCTCGGCATGGTGACGCCGGCCGGTGTCGGCACGGCGGCGACCTGGGACGGCCTGCTGGCCGGCACCCCCACCGCCACCACCGACCCGCTGCTCGCCGGACTGCCGCACGACTTCTCCTGCCGGGTCCCCGGCTTCGACGCGCACCGGCTGTTGGGCCGCCGGCTCGCCTGGCGCCTGGACCGGGGCACCCATCTCGCCCTGGTCGCCGCCCGCGAGGCGGTCGCCGACGCGGGGCTCGACCCGGGCGGCTGGAGCGCCCCGCGGGTGGCCGTCGTCATGGGCGTCGGCACGTGCAGCTTCGAGCACTACGAGCGGGAGTTCGCCCGCGCCGCGGACGGCCGGCCGGACACCGTCTCGCCGTTCGCGCTGCCCCGTTCCATCCCCAACATGGTCCCCGCCGAGATCGCCCTGGACCTCGGTGCCCAGGGTCCCAACCTGGCCGTCTCCACCGCCTGCGCCTCCGGCACCACCGCCCTGGGCACCGCCCGCGACCTGCTGCGCGCCGGTGCCTGCGACATCGTGCTGGCGGGCGGCGCCGAGTCGGTGGCCCACCGCATCCCGTCCATCTGCTTCGGCCAGATGGGCGCGTTGTCCGGCCGCCGGGAGGATCCCGCGCACGCCTCCCGCCCCTTCGACCGGGACCGTGACGGCTTCGTGCTCGGCGAGGGCGCTGCCGTGCTGGTGCTGGAGCGGGCCGACCACGCCCGCGCCCGAGGGGCCGCGATCCAGGCCCTGCTGGCCGGGTACGGGGCCTCCTGCGACGCCCACCATGTCACCTCGCCGCACCCGGAGGGCCGGGGCCTGGCGCAGGCGATCGAGGGCGCCCTGACGGACGCCCGGCTGCGCCCCGAGGACATCGACCATGTCAACGCGCACGGCACCTCCACCCCGTACAACGACGAGGCGGAGGCCCGTGCGCTGGGCTCGGTCTTCCCGCGTACGCCACCGCTGACCGCGCTCAAGAGCGTGCTGGGGCACTCCATCGGCGGCGCCGGCGCCATCGAGGCCGCCGCCACCGTGCTCGCCCTGCGGCACCAGCTGATCCCGCCCACCGCCAACCTCGACAACCCCGACCCGGCGCTGGACCTGGACATCGTCGCCAAGGTGCCCCGGCCGGCCCGGATGCGGGCCGCGGTCAGCACCTCCAGCGGCTTCGGCGGCCAGAACGCCGTGGTCGTCCTCACCACGGAGGCCGCGGAAACCAGCTAGTACGGGGAAGCGGGCGCGGAACTCCCGGTTCCGCGCCCGCTTTCGTATGCCCGCCGACCCGTGCGCGGGGGGCTGTCGGCCATCTTGCTGACAAATTTTCTACCGAGGGCTAGGCCTCGGTGGCGCGCTTACTATACGGTCCGTCTAACAACGGTGGGGGTGCCCGCACTCGGCCCGTTCGACGGCCCGTTCGACGGCGGCGGTGCGGCGGCTCCCGCGCGACGGCACGCCACGGAAGGAGCCCGCACATGGCCAGCAGCACCGCCCGGCCGGACACCGGCGCCGATCGGGGAGAGCACGCTCAGGACCAGCGGCCGGACCGGGACCAGGGAGTCACCCGGCGGCTGCTCGACTCCTCGGCCCAGCTCTCGTACGACCCGGCGGTCGAGGTCGACTGGGACACCCCGCTCGACAAGGACTTCCACGGGGCCAGCCCCGAGTGGAGCACCCTCTACGGGACCGCGTACTGGCGGGAGATGACCGAGGAGCAGCGCAAGGAGCTGACCCGCCAGGAGGCCGCCTCGGTGGCCAGCACCGGCATCTGGTTCGAGATGATCCTCCAGCAGATGGTGCTCCGCGACATCTACGCCAAGGATCCCACCGGCTCCGACTTCCAGTGGGCGCTGACCGAGATAGCCGAGGAGTGCCGGCACTCCATCATGTTCGCCCGCGGCGCCCAGAAGCTCGGCGCGCCCGCCTACCGCCCGCCCCGGCCGGTGCTCGAACTCGGCCGCGCCTTCAAGACATTGGCCTTCGGTGAGGCCGCGTACGCCGCGATCCTGGTCGCCGAGGAGGTCCTCGACGTCATGCAGCGCGACTGGATGCGCGACGAGCGGGTGGTGCCCTTCGTCCGCACCATCAACAACATCCATGTGGTCGAGGAGTCCCGGCACATGAAGTTCGCCCGGGACGAGACCCGCAAGCGGCTGGCCGGGGCCGGCTGGGTGCGCCGCCAGCTCAACGCCTTCGTGGTCGCGGTCGCCTCGTACTACATCGTCACCAGCATGGTGAACCGGAACGTCTACGCCAACGCCGGGCTGGACCGGGAGCGCGCGATCGCCGAGGCCCGGGCCAACGAGCACCACAAGGCGATGATGCGCTCCAGTTGCGCCGGGCTGATGGACTTCCTCGCCTCGGTGCGCCTGCTCACCCGGCCCGCGCTCGCCTTCTACAAGCGCGCCCACCTCATCTGACCACCATTCGACGCGGACACCCGGGGCCCGGTACATGACCTACGCGATCACCCAGACCTGCTGCAACGACGCCGCCTGTGTGGCCGTGTGCCCGGTCAACTGCATCCATCCCACGCCGGAGGAGCGGGCGTTCGGCTCCACCGAGATGCTCTTCATCGACCCCCGGGCCTGCATCGACTGCGGCGCCTGCGCGGACGCCTGCCCGGTGGACGCCATCCACCCGATCGACGAACTGACCGCCTCCCGGCCCGACTTGCAGGAGTACGCGGAGATCAACGCCGCCTACTTCGCCTCCACCCCGCAGCCGGAGCAGGGCGCCGAACGCGAGGGCCCCAACTTCCACGCCTGGGGCGGCCCGGCCTTCGAGCGCAGCCTGCCCGCCGACTTCGCGCCGATCAGGGTCGCGGTCGTCGGCACCGGCCCGGCCGGGATGTACGCGGCCGAGGACCTGCTGCTGCACACCAGCGCCGAGGTCACCCTGATCGACCGGCTCCCGGTGGCCGGCGGGCTGCTGCGGTACGGGGTGGCCCCCGACCACCCGGCGACCAAGCGGGCCGGCGAGTCCTTCGCCCGCTTCCACCAGCACCCCCGGGTGCGGATGTACCTGGGCCTCACCGCCGGACGGGACATCAGCACCGAGGAGCTGGGCGCCCACCACGACGCCGTGGTCTACGCGGTGGGCGCCTCCACCGACCGACGGCTCGGGATACCCGGCGAGGAGCTGCCCGGGGTGCTCTCCGCCACCTCGCTGGTCGCCTGGTACAACGCCCACCCCGAGGTCGCCCCGGACGCCGTGGACCCGGCCGCCGAGCGGGTCGTGGTGGTCGGCAACGGCAATGTCGCCCTCGATGTGGCCCGGATCCTGGTCGCCGACCCGGACGCCCTGGCCGCCACCGACATCGCCGACCACGCCCTGGCCCGGCTGCGCGCCGGTACGGTCCGGGAAGTGGTGGTGCTCGGCCGGCGCGGCCCCGAGGACGCCGCCTACACCCGCTCGGAGGTGCTGGCGCTGCGCCATCTGCCGGGCGTGGAGCTGGTGGTGGACGACCACGACGAACGGATCGGGGCGGCGATCGACGCGGCCGAGCCCGGCTCCAAGGCGGCCGCGCTCCGGGAGGTCACCCGGGAGCGGGTGGACTGGACCCGGCGGCCGGGGGAGGGCCGGCGCCGAATCGTGCTCCGCTTCCACTCGGCCCCGCTACGGATCCTCGGCGAGGGGGAGGGGGACAGGGCCGTGGTGGCGGGGGCTTCGGCGGCTTCGACGGCTTCGACGGTGTCGGCGGTGGAGACCGCGGGCCCCGGCGGTGTACGGGAGATCCCGGCCGGTCTGGTGGTACGCGCCGCCGGCTATCGGGGTGAGCCCGTACCCGGGCTGCCCTTCGACGAGACCAGCGGCACCGTCCCGCACCAGGGCGGCAGGGTGGACGGGATGCCGGGCGCCTATGTGGTCGGCTGGATCAAGCGCGGCCCCTCCGGCGGCATCGGCGCCAACCGCACCTGCGCCGCCGAGACGGTCGGCACCCTGCTCGCCGACGCCGTGGCGGGCACGCTGCCCGAACCCACCGGCTCGGCCCGGGACTTCCACCGGCTGGCGCGCAAGCGCAACCGGCGGGTGGTGGACGCCCGGGGCATGGCGGTGATCGACCGCGCCGAGACCGACCGTGGCCGCCGCGACGGCCGCCCCCGGGTCAAGCTGGCCACCGTGGAGGAGCTGCTCGCCACCGCGAAACGCCCGCTGCGGCTGGTGCGCTGACCCGCTGCCACGTGAGGCATCGGCCTTCGGGGCCGGACCCGGGAGGTGCGTTTCCCGGGTCCGGCCCCTCGCCGTGTCCCACCCCTCGTACGCACCCTTGACGCCGCCGCGGCGCCCCCGCACACTCCGAAGAGGAATCCCCAGCGAAAAGGTAGGCAAGCCATGGACCGTCCGGTGCCGGAGCCCGCCAGGGGCCTTCCCGCATCCCGGACCCTCCCGGCCCTGCCGCTGCTGACCTCCCGCCGCCATATCGACCTGCTGCGCGTCTGCAGCGCGGCCGGTCCCCGCCGCCCCGGCCCCGGTGGCCCCGCGGCCCACACCGCCTGACCCGCGCGGCCCTTCGTACACCCCTCCGCGCTCCGGCACCGCCGTCTCGTCGGCATGTGCCGCCTCCTCGCACGTCCCTTTCCTCACCGCAGGTCCGCCCGCCGACCTCCAGAGAGAAGACGCATGCCCACCTTCCATCCGTCCGCCGCCCCGGCCCCGTCGACCGCCCCCGCCTTCCGGGGCAGGATCGGCGCCGCCGAGCGCAGCGGCTATCCGCCGGTACCGCACCGCTACCGGCTCCACCTCACCCCGTCCTGTACGAACGGCCTGCGAATCGCCGTCACCCACAGCCTGCTCGACCTCGCCAGGACCCTCCCCGCCACCCGGCTGCCCGCCGTGCCCGACACCCCGGACGGCACCGGCTATCTGGCCCTGCGCCCCCTGTACCAGGCGAGCGCCCACCGCTACCGGGGTCCGCTGGCCGCGCCGCTGCTCAGCGACGACTGGACCGGACGGATCGTCAGCACCCGCACCCCGGACATCCTGGACGACCTCACCCGGCACTTCGCCCACCGGGGCCCGGACGACCTGCGAGGCCGGGGCGGCGCGGGGCCGCTGCGGGCGGTCGAGTGGCTCTGCGAGCAGGACATCAACGCCGCCGCCCAGCAGGCCGGGCGCGCCGACACCGGCCCCGACACCCGCGAGGCTGCGCTGCGGACCCTGCTAAACGGATTGCAGGCGGCCGAACACCACCTGGCCGAGCGGGAGTTCTGGATGGACGACCGCCTCACCCTGGCGGACGTCCAGCTCTGGGCGACCCTGGTCCAGCTGGACACCGTGCACCGCTGGCACCTGGACGCCGCCGCCGTGCACCGGCTCGCCGGCCACCCCCGGCTGTGGGCCTACGCCCGCCGCCTCGCCGCCCACCCCGCCTTCGGCGCCCACCTCGACCTGGACGGCATCGCCCTGCGCCACCACGCCCACTGCCGGGGCCGGGAGGCCGCCGGGGCCGCCATGCCGATCGTCGACTGGGCGGCAGCGGCGGCCCGGCAGCCGTCCGCCACCCCCGCGCCCGCCCCTGAGCCCGTCGCCAACGGCGGCTGATCACCTTCGAGTTCGCCACCTCCTCACGTAGGCTGAACGGGGATCGAGGAGGGGCGCGCGTGGCCAAGGTCGTCTTCGTGCACGGTGTCGGCAGGCAGTACCTCAGCGAGGACTCCCTCGCCCGGGACACCGTGCCCGAACTGCTGGGCGGGATACGGCTGGCGGGCGGCCCGGTGCCCGAACCGTCGGACGTGGCGGTGGCCTTCTACGGTGACCTCTTCCGCCCCTCGGGCACCCGCGCCGGACCCGAACCCGACTACGACGCCGCCGACATCGAGGACGACGACGAGTTCGCGCTGCTGATGGCGTGGTGGGCCGAGGCCGCCCGTACCGACCCGGACGTCCCCGCCCCGGACGAGCCCGGCACCCGCGGCCCGGCCGGCTACACGCTCTCCCGGGCGCTGCGGCTGCGCACGGTCCGGGCCGCCCTGGACGCGCTGACCGGCGCCCGCTGCCTACGCGGTGTCCTCGACCGGACCCTCATCGGCGACCTCAAGCAGGTCACCGCCTACTTCCGGGACGAGGATGTCCGCAAGGCCGCGCGGGCCAGGGTCGCCGCGCATATCGGACCGGAGACCCGGGTGGTGGTCGCCCACTCCCTAGGCACCGTCATCGCGTACGAGGCCCTCTGCGAGACCTCCTACGGTGACGGAGAGGTACGGGCGTTCGTCACCCTGGGCTCCCCGCTCGGCATGGGCGCGCTCGTCCACGACCGGCTCCGCCCGCCGCCCGAGGACCGCGTCGGCGCCTGGCCCGAGCCGGTGCGCGACTGGACCAACATCGCCGAGGAAACCGACATCGTCGCCGTGGTCAAGGAGCTGCGCCCGCTCTTCGGCCCGGAGCGGATCACCGACCTGCCGGTACACAACGGGGCGCGGATGCACGACGCCGTCCGCTACCTCACCGCCGTGGAGACGGGCCGGGCCGTCGCCGCCGGTCTGCGCTAGCGGGCCCGCCCATGCGCCGCTTCCTGATCGCCGCTGGCACCTCCATGTACCGGGAGGGCTCCGGGCTGCCGTCTCTCCCCCTGGCCGGTGAGGACGCCGAACGCCTGGCCGCCTTCCTCACCACCCCGGCCATGGGCTACACCCGGGTCCTGGAGAAGGTCTCCACCGACCCCACGGCCGACGAGTTCGAGAACGCCCTCACGGAGTGGAGCTCCGGCGCCGGGCTCACCGCCGAGGATGTCGTCCTCCTCTACTACGCGGGCCACGGCGACCGTCCGGCCGACCGGTCCTACCGGCTGGCCTGCGCCGACAGCCGCCCCGGCAGCCCGCGTTCCTGGCTGTCTCTCGCCAATATCGCCGAGATCCTGGCCGACTCCCCGTTACGGCATGTGCTGTTCGTCATCGACGCCTGCCATGCCGCCGCCGGGGCCGCCGAGTTCCAGGGCGTCACCGAGTCCATCGTGGCCGCCCGGCCCCGGGGCGACACCCCCGGCTCGGGCACCTGGGTGCTGGCCTCCGCCCGCCACCGCGACCTCGCCGACGACGGTGCCTTCGCCGCCCGGCTCATCGAGGCGTGCGAGCGGGGTGACGGCCCCTCCCAGCGCCATCTCGCCCCCTCCGCCCTGGCGGCCAGGGTCAATGAGTCCTTCCTCGCCGAGGGCGGCCGCCGACAGCGCGCCACCTGCTCCGCCGCCCACCAGGTCGAGCCACCGCCGTTCTTCCCCAACCCGCGCTACGATCCGGCCGCCGAGGCGGACGAGGGTGCCACCGCGGCCGACATCGGTGATCTGCGCTCCCACTTCGAGCCGCGCGGACGGGGCGTGGAGCATGTCCACGACCCCGGCTCCTACTTCACCGGCCGCGCGGCCGCCCTGACCCGGTTGCGCGAGCACCTGAGCGGACCGGGCGGCCGCGGCGCCCTCGCCGTCACCGCCGCGCCCGGCTCCGGGAAGTCCGCCGTCCTGGGCAGGCTGGTCCTCGACGGCTGCTCCGATGTCTCGGTCAACGCCCGCCACCAGACCCTGGACGCCCTGGTCGCCCGGCTGGCGGCCGCCGCCGACATCACGGCCGCCGACCCCCCGTCCCTGCTGCGCTCCCTCGCCGCCCGCCGGGCCCCCTTCCGGATCGTGGTCGACTCCCTGGACGAGGCCGGTCCGGCCGACGACCGCACCGAGGCCGGGCGGATCGCCTGGGAGCTGCTGCGACCGCTGGGCGGAGTGGAGTGCGTCCGGCTGGTCGTCGGCTCCCGCCGGGAGCTGCTGCCGCACCTCGGCGAACGGCTCGCCACCATGGACCTGGACAGCGCGGCGTACGCGGACGACACCAGCACCGCCGAGTACGTCCGCCGGGTGCTGACCGACCCGCCCTCCCCGTACACCGGTCGGCCCGCCGAGGCGGGGGCCGTCGCCGCCGAGGTGGCCCGCCGCTCCGGCCGCTGCTTCCTGGTGGCCCGGATGACCGCGACGGCTCTGCTGCGCGGCGAGGTGGTCGACATCTCCGTACCCGGCTGGGCGGACGCCCTCCCCTCGGACGTCGGCGGCGCCTTCGACGCGTATCTCCGGCGGCTGCCGCCCGCCCGGCGCCAGAGCGCCATGGCCCTGCTGACCACTCTGGCCTTCGGCGAGGGCCAGGGGCTGCCGCGCAAGGTCTGGCTGGCCGCCGCCCGCCGACTGACCGGCATCGACCTGCGCGAGGCCGACATCGACGCCCTGGCGGAGGAGGACGAGTCCTATCTGACCTGTCTGGACGCGGCAGGTGTGAAGCACTTCCGCCTCTACCACCAGGAACTCACCGACCACCTCCGCCGCCGCCTGCTGCGCAGCCGGGACCTGAAGGACGTCCAGCAGGCCTTCGTGGACGTCCTGCTCGACCTCACCCCGGAGCGCCGCTGGGCCGACGCCCCGCCCTATGTACGCGCCCATCTGGCCACCCACGCCGCGGGCGCCGAGGCCATCGGCGGACTCATCGAGGACCCCGCCTTCCTCCTGGCCGCCGACCCGGCCGGGCTGCTCCCCGCCGTACGCCACCCCAGCTGCGACCCGATGACCGCCCTGGTGGTCGAGCGGTGCGCCGACATCCTCGGCACCACCGCGCCCGCCGGCCTCGACCGGGCGGCCCGGCTCGCCTTCACCGCCGAGTCCCTGGGCGTACCGGCCCTGGCGCGGCGCGCGGAGGAGCTGTCCCCGTCGGTGCGGCGGGTGCGGGTGGAGGCCCGGCCGGTGACGCCGCACCGGATCGTGGGGCGGCATGAGGAAAGCAGTCACCACTCCGAGGGCGCGATGTACACCTGGCGTACCGAGGACGTGGTGTTCGCCGACGGGACCAGGGCGGTGCTCGGTGCCTGCCCGCCGGGCTCGGCCCTGTATGTGTGGATGGTGGACGCCGCCCGGCGGTCAGGGGGCCTGCCGCATCCGGCGACGATCGACAGCTGGCAGACGCTCCCCACCCGTGCCGGGCCGGCGCTCGTGGTGACCCTCGACGCCGAACGGAGTCTCCGGCTCTGGAACGTGGACGAGCAGGTCCTGCTCCGGCATGAGCCCGACGCCCCCTACGACACCATTCTGGACGCCGGGCGGCTTCCCGACGGCCGGCTCGTACTCGTCTGCCGCGACCGGTTCGACATCGTTCTGACGGACCAACTGGGCGTACCGCTGCTGAGGATTCCCGCGTCCGAGGAGTACCCCACAGAGCCGCCTTCGGCCTTCCTCGTCCCTCAGGGAGAGGAGACCGTGGGCCTGGTGGTGTGCGACACGGTGGAGGGCACCGTCACGAGGTACGCCGTCGGTCCGGGGCGCCCGGAACGGACCGTGCTGCTCCGGGGTCTCTCGCGCCCGCGCCTGGTCCGCCGTACGTCCCGACGGGACGGCGCCGCGCTGGCCGTGGTGTGGGAACCCGCGCAGAGAGGGGACCGCGGACGGATGACGCTGGTGGACTGCGTCTCCGGGTGCACACGGAGTGCCGAGCGCCCCCGACGCGCCCGCGACGGGAACTTCGTGCGCCGCGGCCCAGGTGATGTGGTGTATGTGTCGGCGGAGTACCACCGGGTCTGCCTCCTGGGGCTGCACACGGATCAGCCTGACACTCGCGCCGGGCTGCCCCTCACGGACATGATCGTCATGACGCCCTTCGCGTCCCGCGGCGGAGGTGTCCATGCCGTCGTCGCCGGCTTCGGCGGCGGCCTGCGGGTCGTGGACTGCCTCAGTGGCCGCGTCCTCGGGCCGCCGCTGGACGGGCACGAGAGTGCGGTGTGCTGCCTGAAGGTGATCGCGGGCCGGGAACATGGGGCACCGGACGTTCTCTCCATCTCCAATGACGGAACCGTCCGGCTGTGGCGGCCGGTCCTCGCCGAAGAACCCGCAGGGTCCGTCCGAGACAGCGGGGACGAGAGGATCGAGAGAATGGGCACGCCCCATATCCACGCCTGGCCGGCACACCCCGCCGACTATGTGCTGACCTACGAGTCCGGGTGCGGATTGTGGCTGGTGGAGGGCGGTGCCCTGGACCAGGACGACTCCGCCCACCGGCCGCTCAACCCTCGCCATCTGCCGGAGGACCTGCACCTGGTGGGCGGCCCCGCGGCGGAGGACGGTGCCGGTGCTCTGCACTTCCTGGGCCGAGGCGGCACCGCCACGGTCGTGGACGGGCCGCAGAGCGGGATGGAGTGGGACATCGGCCTGCTGCGCCTCCGACCAGACCGAACCGTCACGGTCGGCGAACGGCACCTTGTTCCCGCCAAGCCCTCGACGGTAGTGATCGGGCACCTCCTGCCGGGCACCTCCGCCCATCCCGATGTCCGCCTGGTCAGCTACGACTCCGAGGACGGCCGTCTGCTCGACGGTCCCTCGGTACGGGCGACCGTCCCGGTGCCGTGGGCCGGATCGGTGTCCTTCGACCTGTGCACCGCCGCCTTCAGGGACCGTGAGGGGCGAGCAGTGCTGGTGGTCGCGGCCAGCGACAGTACGCGCGCCGTCGGGCACTTTCTGGATGTGTCCACCGGACGAGCACTCCGGGACAAGCCACGAGAGCTACCCGCCGGGCTCACCGGCCTGACTGCACTCCACCAACCCGACGGCACGCGCTTCCTGGTGGCCGAGTCCGCGGGGCGGGGCGTGGCCGTCCTCGATCTCGACACCGACCGGCTCCACACCGTGGCAGCCGAATGGCCGGCGCGTATGAGCAGCTTCCTGGCCGGCGCCCCCTGGGAAGGCCGGGGCGAAGCCCTCCGCTGGGTCCGGACCCGGGGCGGCGGCTTCCTCCTCGCCCTGCTGACCGATGTGCCGGTGTACCCCGGTGAGCCCAGGCGCCTCCTCCTCTGGGACCCCGCCCACCCCACCACCCCCGCCCGCGAACTCCCTGTCCAGGCCCGCCGGCTGCTCTGGAGCGGGCAAGCGCCCACCGGTGAGGCGCTGCTCGCCGTCAGCGACCAGCACGGGGTGCGGCTGGTGCATCTGCCCAGCGGGGAGGACGTGTGGTCCGCCCCGCTGCCCGCGCTGGTCACCTCGCTCGCCCTGCGCCCGGGCAGTCCGCACCTGGATATGGGGATCGCCACTCAGCAGGGCGTCGTCCTCATCCGCCCCCGGCTCACCCCCGCCTGGCGGCGCAGGCTGCTGGGCGACGGTGTTTAGGCGGGCGTGAGGCGTACCGGCACCGTCCGGTGGCCGTTGCTGATCAGCGAGGGCACGGGCAGCAGTTCGTCGGGGCGGACGGCCAGCTCGATCGAGGGGAAGCGGTCGAAGAGCGAGCGCAGGGCGGTGACCACCTCCAGGCGGGCCAGCGGGGCGCCCAGGCAGAAGTGCACCCCGTGCCCGAAGGCCAGATGGTCCTTGGTCACCCGGGTGATGTCGAAGGCGTCCGCGGTCGGACCGTGCCAGTCGGGGTGCCGGTTGGCCGCCGCGTACGAGGCGAGGATGGCCTCGCCCTTGGCGATGAACCGCCCGTCCGGCAGCGGGATGTCGGTGACCGCGAACCGCATCGGCAGATGCTTCACCGCCGGTTCGTGCCGCAGGGTCTCCTCCACCACGTCGTTCCAGTCGGCCCGCCCGGCCCGCAGGGCGGCCAGCTGCTCGGGGTGGGAGAGCAGCAGCACCACGGCCTGGTCGATGACGTTGACCGTCGTCTCGTACCCGGCGCTGATCATCAGCAGCAGGGTGTCGCGCAGCTCCGCGTCGGACAGCGCGCTGCCGTCGCCCTCCTCGTCCCGGGCGCCGATCAGCAGACTGGTCATGTCGTCGCCCGGCTCGCCCCGCTTGGCCTCCACCAGCTGGTCCAGCGACCGGTACAGGGCGGTGGTGTTGGCCTCGGCCTGCTCGGCGGTCAGCGTGGTGTCGAAGACCCCGTCGACCACCGCCCGGAAGCCCTCCCGCCGCTCGTCGGGCACGCCCATCAGCCGGCCGATGACCGCGATCGGCAGCGGATAGGCGAGCTGTTCGCGGAGATCGACTGTCTCACCGGCGGGTACGGTGGCGAGCCGGTCCATCAGTTCGGTGACGATGGTCTCCACCGACTCCTTCAGCGCGGCGACCCGGCGGGCGCTGAACGCCGGCGCGACCATCCGCCGCAGCCTGCGGTGGTCGGCCCCGTAGGCGGTGAACATATTGCTCACCGCCACCCACAGGGCCAGCGGCCAGGTGGTGACCGCCTGGGCGAACTCCGGCCAGTGCGCCCGGGCGTCCTTGGAGACCTCCGCACTGGTCAGCAGCCGCTTGAGGAGCACCGGGTCCGAGACGGACCAGGCGGGCACCCCCAGGACGTCCACCCGGGTGGCCGCACCCTGGGCGCGCAGCGTCCGGTGCTCGGTGTGGTGGTCCGACCCGCTGGGGTCGAGGAGGAGGACGGTCGACTGCTCGGACACGGCGGACTGCTCGGACACGGTGGGCTCCTTCACGTACGCATGGACAGGAGGGAGGGGGCGCGAGGGGGCTCAGCGGGCGGCCGGGAGGGCCACCGGCAGGGACTCCAGCGCGCGGTGGAAGGGGCCGGGCCGCCAGCGCAGTTCGCCGGCCGGGACGGCGAGGTCGATCTCCGGCAGGGCGTCCAGGAGATGGCTGATGGCGGTCTCCGCGATCAGATAGGCGTGCGAGCGGGCCGGGCAGCTGTGCGGCCCGATGCTCCAGGCCAGATGGGCCCGGTTGCCGGAGATCGCGTCCGGCGGCAGCCCGCGGGTCAGCTCGGGATCGTTGTTGCAGGCGGCCATGGAGATCAGCACCGGCTGGTGCGGCGGCAGCAGTACCCCGTCCAGGTCCACCGGGAACGGCGGGTAGCTGATGCAGTAGTTGGCCATCGGCGGGTCCGTGTAGAGCACGGTGTCCAGGGCGTCCCGGACGGTGGACTGCCCGGCGTGCAGGGCACCCGAGAAGTCCTCGTCGGTGAGGATCTTCAGACAGGTGTTGCCGATGAGCTGGGTCAGCGGCTCGATCCCGGCCCCGTACAGGGTCACCAGCTGATGGGCCATCTCCTCGTCGGTCAGTCCGGCGGAGTGCGCCAGCATCCGGGAGGTGACATCGTCGGCGGGCCGGTGCCGGCGCAGGGTGACCAGGTCGAAGACGGCCTGGCCGAGGATCAGGTTGCCCCGCTCGGCGTCGGTGGCCTCGAAGATCCGCGCCATGCCGTCGGCGATCCGGGCCCCGATCTCGTCCGGGCAGCCCAGCAGGGTGCTCAGCACGCGGAAGGCGATCGGCCGCGCGTACCGGTCGAGCAGATCGGCCCCGCCCGCCGCCCGTAGCTCGGTGATCGCCTCGGCGGCGATCTTCTCCACCAGGGACCGCAGCTCGTGCTGGTCTACCGCGTCCAGCGCCGCCGTGTTGGGGGCGCGGTAGCGGGCGTGCTCGGTGCCGCCGCTGCGCAGCGCGTTGGGCCGCCACTCCATCATCGGCCGCACCGGGCAGGAGGCCGGCACCTGCTGCTCCCAGACCCGGGGGTCTGCGGGGAAGCGCAGCGGGTCGTTGAGGACCCGGCGGGCCTGCGCGTAGCCGATCACCAGGGTCGCCGGGATGCCGGGGGAGAGCTCGACGGGCACCAGCGGGCCGTGGACCCGCCGCATCCGCTCGTACGCCCCATGCGGGTCGGCGGCGAACTCCGGGGTGTAGAGCGGGAATCGGTCCACGGCGGGGGCGACGGGGGCGGCCGGGTCCGGGGCGGGCTCCGGACTCGTGGGGTTCATCGCAGGGACTCCAGGGGGGCCGGGGAGGTGGCCGCGGGGCGGGTGGTCAGATACTCCGCGAGCGTGATCAGGGCGTACAGCGAGGAGGCGCGGTCCCGGGCGTCGCACCTGGTCAGCGGGGTCGCCGGATCGAGGGCCAGGGCCTCGCGCAGCTCGGCGTCCGGGTGGACCGGGGCGTCCGGGAAGGTGTTGATCGCCACCGCGTACGGGGTCCCCCGCTCCTCCAGCAGGGTCAGCGCCCCATGGCAGGCGTCCAGGTTCCGGGTGTCGGCCAGCACCAGGCAGCCCAGCGCGCCCTCGGTGAGGTCCTCCCACAGCGGCCGGAAGCGGATCTGGCCGGGCAGCCCGAACAGGTACAGCGCCAGCGAGCCGCCGGCCAGATGGATCCGGCCGAAGTCCATGCCCACCGTGGTCGTGGTCTTCCCCGGGGTGCCCCGCAGATCGTCCACTCCGGTGCTCTCCTCGGTGATGGGCTCCTCCATCCGCAGCGGAGCCACCTCCGACACACTGCCGATCAGGGTCGTCTTGCCCACCCCGAAGCCGCCGGCCACCACGATCTTGGCGGACCGCCGTACCGTGGCGGGCACATAGGCGACCGGCCGGCCGGGATCCACCGACGGGTCAGACCAGTTCCCGAAGACCACGCAGCACCTCCTGAAGCACATCGGACGCGGGCTCGTCGGACAGGGCGGACGCCGGGCTGGTCAGATGGCCGCTGTCCATCAGCGAGGAGACCAGGATCCGCACGGTGGACGGCGGCATCTCCAGCGCGGCGGCGATGTCCGCCACCGCGAGACCGCCGCCCCGGGGCCCACCGGCCCCGGAGTCAGCGTCCCCCGGTGCGAACAGCCGCATCACCAGGCGGGCGTCGGCGGCCAGCGCGGCGATGGGACCGTTGGCCGCGATGACCACGCTCTCCAGCCGTACGTCGGCCCGGGGCCGTATCTGCCCACCGGTCCGCACATAGGGCCGGACCATGTCCGGATCGCGCCGCGGCCCGGTCATCCCGCGGTGCTCCGGTCCGTATGCCGCTGGCCGGTGCCCAACTGCTCACCCAGCCGCACCGCCAGCTCCGCCATATGGCGGCCGATCAGCCCGATGTCCGCGTGCGGGCCGGTGGTGCAGACCGACAGCATGGTGTTCTGCCCGGCCGCCGTGGTGAGACCGACGTTCCCCACGCACTCGATCAGCTGCTGCCGCACCCCGGCACCGCCGGTGAACTCGTCCCACGCCCGGCCGGCGGCCCGCAGCGAGGCGGTCAGCGCGGCCAGTTTCTCGCCGTCCTCCTGACCGATCGTGCGGGTACGGGCCTTCAGCAGCCCGTCGCCGCTCATCAGCACGGCGTACCTGACCCCCTCGACGGAGCCCAGCTGCTCGTCCAGCAGCCAGCCCAGGGTGTTGGAGTGGGTGTCCGACATGATCAGTGTCCTTCGTTCATACGGGGCGTAGGGGGCGTACGGGGGGTGCTCGGCTGCTCGGGAGGCCCACCGGCCGCGTGCTCCGCACGCCCACCGGCAGGGTCCTCCGGGCCGTCGGCCCAGGCCGCGTTCTCCCGGCCGCTGCGGGTGCCCGCCAGCCAGGCGGCCGCCATCCCGGGGCTGCCCGGCTCCACCGCGTCCGCGGCGGGCAGCGCCCTGCGGGCCGGGGCGGGGCGCGCGGTGCGCCGCCGGATGGTCAGCCCGCTCGCCGTGGTGGAGGCCGCGGCCACCGGCTCCGGGGCCTCCTGGCGGGCGGCCGGTATCGAGCGGACCGCCGCCGCGGTGGCCGGGCGCGCCGGGGCCGGGGTGGTCAGCAGGGCCGGCGGCAGCACGACCACCGCGCGGGTACCGCCGTAGATGTTCGGCGCCGTGACATCGACCCGGAAGCCGTAGTCCTCCGCGAGCACCGACGCCACCCGCAGACCGGTCTGCGGATACGCGCCCAGCCGGGTGATGTCGTCCCGCTGGACACCCGACATCACCTCCCGCGCCCAGGTCAGCCGCTCGTCCTCCATCCGCAGCCCGGCGTCGTCCACGATCAGGAACGCCGCGTTGTGCCCGTGCTCCAGGGACACATGCACCCGGGCGTTGGGCGGCGAGTAGCGCAGGGCGTTGTCCAGCAGCACCGCCAGGGCGTGCACCACCGCCTCCACCGCCCGGCTCTCCACCGACAGGGTGTCCATGTCGGGGTGCTGGACCCGCTCGTACCCCTCGACCCGTCCCATGGCCGAACGCACCACATCGGTCAGCGTGGTGGCCGGCCAGCGGCGGGACAGCTTGTCGCCGGAGAGCACCGCGTACCCGGAGGCCGTCAGCAGCATCTGCTGGGCCAGGTGGTCGATCTCCACCAGCGTCACATAGGCCTCGTCCGACACATGGCGGCGCACCCCGGCACTGATCCGAGTGCTCAGCTTCGCCGCGCGCTGCACGGTGCTGGAGGCGAAGCTGCGCACCGCGGCGCGCGCCACGTCCACCGACTCCCGCCGCGCTGCGGCGATCCGTTCCTCGGCCTCCTGCCGGGCCAGACCCAGCCGCTGCTCGGTGTCCGCGCGGGCGTGCCGCCCCACCGCCGCCACCGCGCCGCCCAACTGCTCGGCCAGCACCCCGAGCCCGGTCGCCAGCGGGGTGTTCACCAGCTGCGGCGGCACCGGAAGCTCCACCCGGTGCTCCTGGCCGTGCTGGGCCGCGCTGGCGGCGGCCGGGACGGCGGTGCCCGCGAGATGGCCGATGAACTGCTCGGCGGCGCGCAACTGCCCGCCCAGGTCCCGGGCCTGCCCCTCCAGCCGGTCCGCCCGCCGCCGCTCGCGCCGCGCCGCCCGGCGCTGGTACAGCGCGGCCGCCGCGCCGGCCACCGCCGCCACCAGGGCGGCGACCGTCCAGATCAGCTCGGTCATCGGGTCCTCGCAGGGATGATCGTGGGGAGGGCACACCCTTGGGCGCCTGCGACGCCGCGCACCGGCCCCGCCTCCTTCCGGCGGGCGGGCAGGCCGAGCGCCCGGCACCCGAGCCGAGCGCGCGAACGCGCCAACTCCCGTACGGGTATCTCTCGTTCATCGGCGGTCCGGTGCATGATCCCGCAGCCTAGCGGGGCCGGCGGCCGCCGGGTACGGCGGATTCGATCATTCCGCTCAGCCCAGGGAGCGCAAGACGGTATCCGGCCCCGGACCGGCCGAAGTCAGCCGGTGGACCGGCACCCTCACTCATCCTCGTCGTCCTGCCCGTCCCACCGCAGGGGCGGAGGCACCTCGTCGGCCGCGGCGCTCAGGGTGAGCGAGTCGGGCAGTCGGTAGCCGAGCTCCTCCAGGCGGACGACAACCGCGCGGACCGACACCCCGAGCAGGGCCGCACCGCGCAGGACATGCGCGGCACGGAGCGGAGTGGCCAGATCGAGCCAGGGACCCGAGGAATCGAGATCACGGCTCATGAGCATGCGGTCCGCCGGGGCCGCGTCACGCAGCGCGCCCCCCGCGGTGGTGAGTCCGTAGTGCTCCAGGCGCGCGACGACACGAGCCGTGGTCATCCTGCTGATGGCGGCCGCGCGGAGGATGAGCGCGGGGGCCACCACCTCCTCGGGGTCGAGCCAGGGCGGGCCTCCGTTGAGCTTCCGGCTGAGGAGGTTGCTGTCGCCGTCCTCGTACGAGGGCGTCGAGTCGAAGCGCGGCCGGTACCCCAGCTCGACCAGCCGCCTGGTGACGGACTGAACCGTCCGCCCGGTGCGGACGGAGGCGTTGACGATATGGCCGGGGTGGACCGGCTCATCCGGGTCCAGCCAGGGGTCGGGCATCGAGGTGTACCTGCGGAGAAGGGCGAGATCGCCGCTGTCCAGCGAGGGCATGGGGGTGGCGGACACCGGGACCCCGAACCGCCGCAGCCGGTCGGACACCTCCTCGACGGACCGCGCGGTGGTCCGGGCGGCCCGCTCCAACCAGGGCTGGTTCACCGGTGTGTCCAAGGCCAGCCAGGGAACCCGCGCGTCCAGGTCCCGGCTGAGGAGGGTGAGGTCGTCGGCCTCGTGCAGGGGCAGCGGCTCGTAGGCGATCCGGTAGCCGAGTGCGGTCAGTCGCCGGACGACATGCTCGACCGTTCTCCCGGTCGCTCGCGCGGCGGAGATGACCTGGGCGGGGTGGACCGGTGCCCCGGGGTCGAGCCAGGGGCCCTCCACCGTATGGCCTCCGCTGACGATGAGCCGGTCCTCCTCCCCCAGTGGGGACGGGGGCACGCTCGTCACGGAGAAGCCCAGTCGCCGCAGCCGGTCGGCGATCTCCTCGGTGGGACGGCCGGTGTGCCGGGCGGCCTCGGAGATCACGCCGATGGCCACGCGCCGGCCATGGGCGAGCGCCGAGACCGACCAGTCCATGTGCTTCCCCGCGGCGCCCGGCAGCAGCAGATGCGTGTCGGAGGGCAGGGGGGCCGGTGGCAGCGGCGCCGCCGAGGTCAGCCCGGGGTAGAACCCGGCCGCGGCCAGATGCTGCTGTCGGAAGGCGTCGACGGACGGCGGATAGTGGGGGAGGGCACGCTGCTCTTCCACGTCATGGAGCAGCGCGGTATCGCGGGCGAAGTACCCCGACTTGGTGATGTCCACCGTGCGGTGTCCGATCCGCCAGGGACCGAACCCGGCCCGCACCGCCTCCAGGAAGATCGCGTCAGCGATCGCCGGGCTCTCGTGCAGCAGCGTCCCGAGCCATCCGGAGGTCAGCACGGCGTCCCCGGTGGCGAGCAGCGCGGGAATCGCCTGGCGCAGCAACCGCTCGGCCTCGCCGATGTCGGCGTCGATCATCCGCCGCCGGTCCACGGTCAGCCGCGGCCGGTGCCGGCCCGTCAGGTTCACCACCGCTCCGAACCGGTGCGTCCCGGCCCACAGGCCGTCCGCGAGCAGGGCCCCGTTGGTGCTGCACCACCACACCGAGGGGTCGCCGCCGGCCACCACGACCGTCCTCCCCGTCCGCTCGTTCCCCGGAAGGTAGGGGTCCTCCGTGCCCAGGGGAGCCCGGTCGCCGAGGATGTCCGGCCGCCAGGCCTGCGATTGGCCGGTGGACTCGTCGCTCGCCCTGACCTCGTATTCCGACAGCCACAGGATGCGTCGCAGCACATCGACGCAGGAGGCGGTGTCCGCTGACCGCAAGCGGAGGCGGACACTGGTGTAGGCGTCCTGGCAGGGCTCCAGGCGCTGGATTCGGAACAGCGCGCCGGGCCCGGCGATCTCGACGCGCAGGTGCTCGCCCGGCAGCCCCGCCCGAGTGAGCCGGCAGGTGGTGACCGTGATGTCGTCCGCCAGCATGAAGTAGCTGAGCACCCCCACGCCGAACTGGCTGTTGGGGTGCATCTCGATGCCGTGCTCCTGCCAGCGGGCCCGCTCCTCGAAGTACTCCGGAAGGTCCGAGAACCGCATTCCGGCGTGCGAGAACACATCCCGCAGCTCCGGCCGGCCCATGCCGATCCCGTTGTCCCGGCACTCCAGGTACGGTCCTCTCTCGTCGGCGCCCTGGGTGAAGGTGATGGTGCCCCGGTACGGCCTCGGCTCGGAGCCGGTGGCCCGCAGGTAGGACGTGCGCGCCGCGCGGTAGCGGCAGGCGTCCAGGGCGTTCTGGTACAGCTCGCGGATGGCGAGGGCCGGGTCCCCGTACAGGGCCTCGCCCATCAGCAGCTCCTGGATGTGGTCGTCGGCCAGCCGGAACCTCAGCTCGGTCGACTCGTACGCCCCCCGGCCGTCCGCGTCTACGCCCGGGGTGACCTGGTCGGCGGTGACATGGAGGGGCAGATGGCGCAGCAGGGCCGGTCGGCCGGCCTCGCCGCCCTCGATGTCGATCCTGGCCAGCAGCGTGTCCAGGGCGGCGGCGTGCTGGCGCAGGGCCAGATCCACGGCGAGGTGGCCGCAGGTGGCGCTCAGCACCCGGGTCCGCCCGTTGGGCTCCCAGCGCAGTCCGGCCAGGGTGCCGTGCAGCTCGGCGAGATCCACCGCGTAACCGATGCCGATGTGGTCCACCACCACATCGGGCAGGGCGATCGGGTCGATCGCGAAGAGATGGGCGATCCGCAGCAGCTCCGCGAGCTGGTGGACCCGCACCCGCTGCGCGGTCTCCGCCGCGCCGACGGTACGGGGCCGGGTGGCGCCCGCCTCCTGCCGGGAGGGGAAGTGGGGCGCCCGCAGCAGCTGGGCGATCAGCCGGGGGTCCAGCACCTCCTCGACCAGCCGCCGCTCCCTGGAGGTGCGATCCCCCAGGGGCACCGCCAGACGGTCCAGCAGCACCTCCACCGCGTCCGCTTCGTAGATCCTCGACTGCCGGATCAGCCAGCGATGGAACAGCCACCAGCCGATCGCCTCGGACGCATCCGTGTCACCGGCGCGCAGCGCCCGCCGCACCAGCCGGGGCAGGCCCGCCAGGAAGCCCTCGTAACTCTGCCGTCCCCGTGAGGTGCTTTGCGTGTCGGCGAGGACGGTGGGCCCGATCGTGCTGTACGGGCCGGCGCTGTGCCGCCAGAACACGGCCTGCAGGTAAGGGTGGGTGACGAGGAGGAACACCTCCGCGGCGGACAGCTCCAGTTCCTCGGGCCGCAGACTGCTGTCAAGTACCAGGCTGTCGGTCCACTCGGCGAGCCGGTCGGTGAAGGCCGCCGAGCGCCAGGGGTCCCCTGGCAGTGTCACGCCGTCCAGCACTGTCTCGCCTGCGGCACGGGCCACCAGCGCGGTGGCGGTCTCGCGTAGCAATGCGAGCCCCCGCTCGTCGCTCACATGGCTCCACAGCGGGTGGTCGCGCACCGCGGTGACCCACTCGTGGTCCTCCACCGGTGACAACAGTCCGTGGCCTGCGGGGCCGTTCGCGACCCCGGTGTACGCGCGGTTGGCGCAGAGCACGATCTGGTGGCCGAGGTCCCGGGTGCTCATCCGGGGCTGCGGCACCCGGTAACCGTCGATCTCCCTGCCCTGCAACCGGCTGTGCAGAGCCCCGAATACCTCGGCCATGCTCAGTCCCGGCAGCAGTTCGGCGCGGCGGCCACCCGGCAGGTCACCGCTCAGCCCCTCCGCCATCAGCCGGGCCAACTCCAGCGTGAACACACTGCCGTCGGGCAGGCACAGCGAGCGCTCGTCCTCGGCAGCCGAGGTCAGCACACAGGCGCCGATGATCTCCACGTCCTGCGGCGTCGGAGGCTGGTCGTCGGACATGGCCAGCGCCAGACCGCTGTAGCAGCAGTCCACGATGACGACTTTGCGTCGCGCCGCCGACCCGCGCACCAGCTCCCGGATCTCGTCGTACTTCACCGAGTGGTACGGGCGCCGCGGATCGGAGTCCCGGGTGGCGAGAAGGAAGGAACGCCTGCCTCCGTCGAAGTGCCCATGGCCCGCGTAGTACACCAGCAGCAGATCGGTGGCCTCCTCCGCGGCGTCGTGCAGCGCGTCCAGCATCTCCTGCCGGGTCCCGTCCGGAGGGACGACGACGCAGTCCTCCTCCGCGAGCCCGCCGACGTCCTCGCTGGTGAGCAGCGCCCGCAGCGCGGGGACGTTGAACCGGACGCCGCTGAGCGGGGTCAGCCGGCGGAAGTCATGGACGCCGAACAGCACGGCCCGGGAACGGTCCTCGGCCGGGGTCACCGGCCTGCCCCGCCCGCAGACCGCAAGCACACGGAGGCTTCCCCGTCCACCGACACGCCAAGCCCCATGCCCACCGCCCCAACGACCCGAACGAGCCATCCGCAGCCAGTACTTGACGCGAGCTTAGCCAGCGCCGCCCCTTTCTCCACCCGTTCCGCCCGATTCCCCCACCCGCCCCCGGGCAACCCCGCACCCCCCGTCCGCATCCTCCCCTCTGCCGGGCGGCGGGGGATCGACCCCGCCCCCATCCGCATCCGACGGACGGAAGGAAGAGACGCGATGACCCTGGAAACGACGGGTGTACGGCGGAGCCCCGCCCGGCGCGGAGTGCTGCGGGCCGGCCTCGGGGCGGCGGTGGCGGGTGCCACCGGTGCGGCTCTGCCCGGCTGCACCGCGCACGCGGCCGGCGGCAGCGCGCCCAAGAGCGCCTGGACCGCCTTCGGCAAGGAGCTGGACGGCAGCCTGATCCGCCCCGGCGACCACGACTACGACGCGGCCCGGGTGCTGTTCAACCCGCGCTTCGACACCGTCCGCCCGGCCGGGGTGGCCTACTGCGCCGGGCCGGACGACGTCCGCACCGCGCTCGCCTTCGCCCGCAAGCACGCCATACCGGTGGCGATACGCAGCGGCGGCCACTCCTACGCCGGCTGGTCCACAGGCAAGGACCGCCTGGTCATCGACGTCCAGCGGATGGCGAAGACGACCCTCTCCGGGACCACGGCCACCGTCGGCGCGGGCGCCAAACTCATCGACGTCTACGACCGGTTGACCGCCCACAAGAGGGCGCTGCCGGCCGGGTCCTGCCCCACCGTGGGGGTCTCCGGGCTGGCGCTCGGCGGCGGTATCGGTGTCGTCGCCCGGGCCTGGGGTCTGACCTCCGACCACATCACCGCCGCCCGGATCGTCACCCCGGACGGCCGGCTGCGCACGGTGGACGCCACCCACGACCCGGACCTCTTCTGGGCCCTACGCGGCGCCGGCAACGGCAACTTCGGCGTGGTCACCTCCCTCGACCTGCGCACCCACGCCATGCCCTCCTGCACCACCTTCTTCCTCTCCTGGCCCTGGTCCCGGGCGGCCGCCGTGGTCCGCGAGTGGCAGCGCTGGGCGCCCTCCGCGCCCGAAGGCATCTGGGCCAACCTGCATCTCGCCGCCCCGGTCGGCGGCCGCCCCGGCAAGGTACGGGTGGGCGGTCTGAGCCTGGAGCCCCGCTCCACCCTGATGAACCAGCTCGACCGCTTCGCCGACCGGGTGGGCGCCCCCGCCACCGGCGTCTCGGTGAAGCCGCACACCTTCATGGACGCCATGAAGATCATGGGCGGGGTCTCCGGCCGCACCATCGCCCAGGCCCACCAGCGCGGCACCCTGCCGGGCCGCACCCGCCAGGGCACCGTCGCCCGCGAGTCGTACGCCGCCCGCTCCGACTTCTACACCCGCGACATCCCGGCCCGCGGCGTCCAGGCCCTGATCGCCCGGGTCGAGGCCCTCGCCAAGCTCCGCGGCGGCGGCTCCGGGAGCATCGCCCTGGACGCGCTGGGCGGGGCGGTCAACCGAATCGGCGCCCAGAGCACCGCCTTCGTCCACCGCGACGCCCGCTTCCTCGCCCAGTACATCGTCTCCTGGCCCGACAACGCCTCCGCCACCACCGTCGCCGCGCACCGCTCCTGGCTGGACACCACCCATGCCGCGATGCGGCCCTGGGCGAGCGGCGGCGCCTACCAGAACTACACCGACCCCGCCCTCAAGGACTGGCGCCAGGCCTACTACGGCGCCAACGCCGCCCGCCTCACGAAGATCAAGCGGACCTACGACCCGAACCGGGTCTTCACCTCCCCCCAGGGCCTCTGACCGGCCCACGGACCGGCCCACGGACCGGCCCACCAGGGAACCACTCCGGCCGCCGCGCCGTTGCTCCTCGGCAGAGGGCGCCGCGCGGCGACGGGGCAGCGGGGGTGCGCCGGAGTCGGCGGCACGGTACGGCGGGGGCCACCCGCCCCTCCCTTTCCTGTCGTCCCCCGGCAACGAAACGAGGCCACCATGCCCGACACCGACACCGACACCGACACCGGCACCGACACCGGCACCGACACCGGTACCGCGGCGCCCGCCGTACCCGCCCTCCCGTCCCTCAGCGACCAAGCGGAACAGCTGATCCGGCTCGGCGTACCCGGACTGGCCGGGCTGTCCGCCGAGGAGGTACGCGGCTTCGCCGCCAGAGCCGCCACCGCCGCGAAAGCCACCACAACCGGCACCACAACCGGCATCGGCACCGGCACTGGCATCGGCACCGGGGCCGAGGGCTCCCTGCTCGCCGTCCACCCGGCAGCCGCTCCCGCCTCGGTGCTCGCGCCCCTGCTGCGCCACGCCGACCGGCCCGGCTTCGTGGTCGCCGACATGCCCGACGTCGACCTCTTCACCCCGTACGGTGTCGAGCTGCCCGACAGCCCGCTCTACCTGGTCGACGGCGTCGACCGCGGCGACCACATGTCCAACTGGAGCCCCGACGAGGCCCTTCCCGCGCTCACCGGCGAGGGCCGCACCCCGCTGCTGCTCACCGAGGGCATCCACTGGCTGCTCCAGACACCGGACGTCCTCGTCCGCAACCACTGCTTCATGACCATCGGCTCCCGGCTGCGCAAGGCGAACGGCTCGTATGACGCCCGCACCCCGGCGATCTGGATCAGCAACGGCACCGGTCGGGACGGCCGCGAACGGCGCAACGCTCCCAAGGTCGGCTGGTGCTGGTGGAACAACCGCCACACCTGGCTGGGCTTCGCCTCCACCACCGGCCGCCGCACCACCCCGGAGGCCTGACCCCCAGGGCCGGTCCGAGCATCAAGGAACAACGGCCGAGGGCCGCACCCCACCACGGGGTGCGGCCCTCGGCCGTACGGATGCCGTACAGATGCCGTACGGATGCCGTACCGAGGCAGTGGCGCTGCTACGAGGCCCAGCCGCCGTACGGCACGGTGATGAGCTCCAGCGCATGACCCGCCGGGTCCATGAAGTACACGCCGCGGCCACCGTCGTTGCGGTTGATGGTGCCGGGCTGCGTCTGCCGGGGGTCGGCCCAGTGCTCGATCCCGCGCTGCTCGATCTTGGCGTACGCCGCGTCGAACTCCTCCTCGGAGATGAGGAAGGCGTAGTGCTGCGGGGCGATCCTGTCCGCGGGGATGGTGGCGAAGTCCAGGGTCACACCGTTGCCGAGGGCGACGGCGATGAAGGGGCCCCACTCGCTGGTGATGTCCAGGCCGAGCAGCTCGGTGAAGAACTCCGCGGATTCGCGGTTGTCCCGGGCGTGCACGATGGTGTGGTTCAGTTCGACGGGCAAGGAATGCCTCCGAGGGCATCTCCTGACACCTCCATGCCTCACCCAGACGGTGACCGACACGCGATGTCGTCGTAGACCCTACCGACATCCGCTCGCCGATCAACTCCTTTTCACCAGGCAGCGATCAGGCGGCCCGTGCCGTCTCGTGCCTCCAGAAGCCCGAGAAGGTGATGCGCTCCTTGGGCAGGCCCACCCGGTGCAGATGCCTGCGGCCCTCGGTGGCCAGGGTCGACTCGCCGACGACGAAGGCGTACCCCGCCCCGTCGGCGGAGCGGAGCCGCAGGAGCTCGCGGAGCGCGGCGGTGCCGGGGACGGATCCGGTGTCCTCGCGGACGACCCAGGAGACGGCCATCCCGGACGGGGCGTCCAGGGCGCGCCGGTCCTCCGCGGTGGGCACCTCCTGGATGAGCCGTCCCACGGTCCCGCGCGGCAGGGAGCGCAGGATGTTGACCGCGGCGGGCAGACCGGTCTCGTCGGCCACGACGATGACCTCGGAGGCGTCGGACGGACAGTCGAACAGGATGCCCTGGTCCAGGACGGCGAGCGCGTCCCCGGGGCGCGCGCGGCAGGCCCAGACGGCCGCCCGGCCCTCGATCTCACCGGTGTGGTCGCGGTGCACCACGAAGTCGATGTCCAGCTCGGCCGACTCCGGCCGGAAGTCCGCCACCGAGTAGTTGGCGCAGTGCGGCCGCTCGGCCTCGGGGATGGCCAGATACGGCTGCCACCACCGGTCCCCGGTGAACTCCGGCAGCCGGAGGCGCTGTTGATGGGGAAGCTGGAGGAAGAGCCGGAACCAGTGGTCGAAGCCCTGCCACGGGAACCCGGCGAGATCCTCCCCGGTGACGGTCAGGCGGTGCATGGAGGGGGTCACACGCTCGCCGCGCAGGACATGTGCGCGGAACATCCCGGGGTGCTGCGGCGTCAGCCGACGGATCTTCGCCATGCCAACGAAGGCTAGCCTAACCTAAGCCTCCATGGGGATCACGGGCCTGTGGGCCGGCTCACCGACCGTGCAGAAAGAACCGCGCCGGGACCAGGAGCTCATGCCCCAGCCGGAAGCGGACGCGCACCCCCTTCTCCGTCCACGCGGTGGACGCCACCCCCTGTCCGGCAAGCTCCGGGTCGACGTCCAGCCGGTGCCCGTACGACAGCCCCGGGTCCCGGCCGATCACCAGGGTGTACGAGTGCCGCCCGGACAGCGTCCACTCATGGACCAGCCCCAGGTGGTGCGCTGAGCCGTCCTCGTAGGCCACGGACGCGGGAGCGGTGCTGCGGTACGCCACCTCGAACCACGGCCACCACAGCACGGCCATCACGGCGGCGGTCAGCAGCACCCCCACGGTGCCGCCCAGCAGGGCCGGGCGCAGAGCCGCGCGCCGACGCGGCCGAGTGCTTCCGCCGGGTGGCTCGGACGCCGGCGTGTGAGTCTCCGGTACGTGAGTCCCGGGTACGTGATTCTCCGGTACGTGAATGGTGCCGCTCCTCGGTCGCATACGAGCCCCCCGGGCGTACCGGGGCTTCCGCGGACAAGGACGCGGGACCGGGGCACGGGGTTCGGCGGGATCGCGGGACCCCGCACTCACCCCCGGGCCTTACCGGCCGTGCGGGCCCACTCGGCGAGGACGGGCACGCACTTCTCGGCGAAGTGCTCGTAGTCGTCCGGGGTGTTGTAGACATGGGCGGAGAGGCGCAGATAGCCGGTGCCGCCGAAGCTGGTGAAGGCCGCTTCCACGCCCAGTTCGCGGGCGACCCGGTCCCGTAGGGCGTCGGCCTCGACGCGGGTCGTGCCGAGACCGGCGGGCAGGCGGACCAGCCGCATGCCCGGGACGGGCGTACCGGCGTCGACGGGGCCGCCGGCCGAGGCCGCCTCGGTGAACGCGGCGGTGAGGATCCGCTCGGCGTAGGAGGCCAGATCGTCCATATAGCGGCGGGCGGTGTCCCAGCCCCAGGACCGCTCGATGAAGTCCAGCGCCGTGGGCGCCGCCAGACAGGACGTGGCGTCCACCGTGCCCTGCTGGTCGAAGCGGTCGGGGTAGGGGTCGGAGGTGCCCCAGGAGTCGATCAGCGGGTGGAGGCGCTCGCTCAGGGGGCCCTGGGCCACCAGCGCCGCGGTGCCGCGAGGGGCGCAGCCCCACTTGTGGAGGTTGCCGACCCAGAAGTCGGCCGGGACACCGGCCAGCGGGGCGGCTATCAGGCCGGGGGAGTGCGCGGCGTCCACGAGGAACGGGATGCCGCGCCTCCGCGCCTCCGCGCCGATCAGGTCCACCGGCATCCGCCGGGCCGTCGGCGAGGTGATCTGGTCCACCACGACCAGGCCGGTGTTCTCACTCCACTCGGCCACCACCGCCTCGTACGCCTGCCGTTCGTCGGCGTCCAGCGGCACCCTGGCCGTGCGCACTCGCCCGCCCCAGCGCCGCGCGAGCCGTTCGGCGCCCATGGCGACGGCCCCGTAGCCGTGGTCGGTGACCACGACCTCCCCGCCGGGGCGGTGCGGCAGGGCGGCCAGGACGACGCTGATGCCGGCGCTCGCGTTCGGCACCAGGGCGAGAGAGTCGGGGGAGGTACGGAGAAATGCCGCGAGCGGGACGCGGGTGGCGGCCAGCCGCTGCGGCAGCGCCGGGAACCACACCACCGGGGCGCGCTCCATCTCCGCCCGCAGCAGGTTTGCCCGCTCCTGTGCCACCAGCGGGACCGCTCCGAACGAGCCGTGGTTCAGATGCCGCAGCGCCGGGTCCAGCGACCACGCCGCCGCCGCGGGCCGGCCGTCGGGCAGCGTGAGGGGGCTCGGTGCGGTGGTGACCTCGGTCTCGCTCATGTGATTCCTCTTCTGCCTCTCCGCGCGCGCCGGGACATCGGACGCCGACCGGTGAGTCTTCCAGCTCGGGCGTGAGGGCGTCATCGGCAGTCTCTCCCTGGCCCTCGGACGTCAGGCGCCTCGGACGTCAGGCGGGGGCGCTCCTCTCACCGCCGGTGCGCTGCTGGAGTTCCCAGAGGGAGCGGAACAGGCCCGGTTCGCGGGTGAGTTGCGCGTACGTCCCCTCCTGTACCAACCGGCCCTGGTCGAGGACGACGATCCGGTCGGCCACGGCGACATTGGCGAGCCGATGGGTGATCAGCAGGATCGCCCGGTCCTTGGCCAGTTCCCGCAGCCCCGTGAAGACATGGTGCTCGGCTCGCGCGTCGAGGGCGGCGGTGGGCTCGTCCATCACGAGCAGGGCCGCCTGGCGGTGGAACGCCCGGGTGAGCACGGTCCGCTGCCACTGGCCACCGGACAGCTGCTGGCCTCCGAACCATTCGGACGTCAGCAGGGTGTCCAGGCCGGACCGCAGACCGGGCAGCATGTCCGCGGCGCCGGACGCCGCGCAGGCCGCCAGGACGGCGGCGTCACCGGTGTCCCCCTGGCCGAGGGTGATGTTGTCCCGCAGGGTCAGCGGCAGATAGGTGTACCGCTGCGGGGCCAGGGCGACGTGCTGCCACGCCTCCCAGGGCTCCAGCCGGGCCGTGGTCGTGTGATCCCAGGCCACCTCGCCGGACGTGGGCAGCAGCAGCCCGCAGATCAGCCGGGACAGCGTGGACTTCCCCGAGCCGTTCTCCCCGACGAGCGCCACGATCTCCCCGCGCCGCACCAGGAGCGACACCCCGCTCAGGCTGTCCCGCTCGGCTCCGTCGTACCGGTAGCTGACATCGCGGACCTCGAACCGCTCCGGCGCCGCGGACAGCGCCTCGGTGCCCCGCGAGGCGGCCATGGCCTGACCGTGGGCGTTGTCGAGGAAGTTCTGCCAGTCCTGCACATACCAGCCGGTGCGCACCAGCCGGGCGCCGCCGTTGATGATGCCGCGCACGGACCCGGTCGCGGTCTGCAGGGCGAAGACCGCGCCGCCGCCGGCCGCCAGGTCCATCCGCCCCGACGCCAGCAGCCACAGCAGGGCGGCCCATACCGCGGCCGAGGCCACCCCGCCGGCGGCCGCGCCCGCCAGGCCCATCCACGCCCCGGTGTTCGCGGCCGTGCGCTCGGCGGCGTTGACCGAGGCGGCGAGCCTGCGGTAGCGGGCGATCAGGAACGGGCCGGCCAGGCAGGCCCGCATCTCCTCGCTGGACTCCACGTACGCCAGGTGCCACCGCAGTTTGTGCAGCATCCGGCGCCGCCCCGAGGTCAGCACCCCCGCCAGGTACACCACCCGCGCGGCCCGGACATACGCGGAGGCCTGCGGCAGGCACGCCAGCAGCAGCAAGGGCAGCAGCAGCGGATGGATCACCGCCAGGACGGTGGCGCCCGCCGCGAGGGTCGCGGTGGCGGCCAGCACGTCCTGGGCCTCCGCCACCAGGTCCGGGGTGACCTGGGCACCGCGGTCGGCGATGTCGTAGAAGTCGTTGTAGCCGGGCTGGTTGTTCGCCGCCAGCTCGGCGCCGAGCGCCGCCTCGATCATCGTGAGCTCCGCGGCCCGGGCCAGCACCGGCCGCAGGCGTCCGGTCAGCCAGGTGACGATGATCCCCAGCAGCGCGCGCAGCCCGGTCGCCGCGGCGATGACGGCCAGCTGCGGGGCCGCCTCCCACAACCGGTCGGTGAGGTCACCGGAGGCGATCAGCGCGGTCAGCGTCCCGGTGACGGCCAGCAGCCCCAGGGCCGCGAGCACCCCGGTGCCGACCTGGCAGGCGAGCAGCCCGGCCGTCGCGACCCGGTCCACCCGCCAGGCCATCCTCAGCGACCGCAGCACCAGCGCGGGCAGCCGCCGCGCCATGGTGGCGGTCGTCATCTGCGCACCGGCCTGCATCCTGGACGCGTCCCGGTAGAGGAACTCCTCCTCCTGCGCCGTGCTCACACCGTCCGGAGGACTCGCCTCCGGTGCGCCCTTGTCCGGCTGTGCGGATGTGCTTCCCGAACCCATATCGGCCCCCGTCGATCGTCCACGGCTGATTCACGAGGCTCAACGACTCGGTCGCGATATCGAACACATGTGTTTCGGTCGGATGGGGAATCCCGAGCTGAAGCGGGCGGTGGAGTGTGTGGGATGCATCGACCCGGTCCCCGCAACGGGAGGAGAAAGGAAGGAGGGGGAGGGGTGGTTGGCCGAAACGCCGAGGGGGCGGGGGCCTCCCGCGGCGGGTTGGGCGAAGGTTCACCTCGCGCCGGCGACCGGCCTGCGCGCCTCAGCCGGGGAGCGGCCGGGGTGGCGCGGGCGGGCCACCCCTGTGGCACCTCGCCCCCGCCCGACCCGTAGAATCGGTGGAATGAGTGTGCGCCGATCCACCCCGGGCCGCCCGCGAACCAAACCCGCCGAGGAGCGGCGCGCCGACCTTCTGGACGCGGCCGAGAAGGTGTTCGCCGAGCGGGGCATCGACGCCGCCCGGATCGACGAGATCACCGAGCTGGCGGGTGTCGCGATCGGCACCTTCTACCTGCACTTCGGCTCCAAGCGCGACCTCATGGCGGCGGTACAGGCCCGCTTCAACGAGCGGCTGGTCGAGCGGCAGCACGCGGCGGTGCAGAAGCTGCCCGCCGACGACTGGGTCGGACGGGTGGACGCCTGGCTCAGCGATGCGGTCCGGGTCTATGTGGAGCACGCCGAACTGCACGATGTGCTGTACGGCCACACGCCGATCAACGCCAAGACGGAGATGCAGGTCACCACCGAGAACGCGCATGTGGAGGCGTTCCGGCGACTGATCACCGAGCGTCCCGACCCGCCGGCGGACGCCCCGAACCCGGCCATGGCGGCGAACCTGATCTACAGCGCCTGGTACGGCGCCACCCATACGCTGCTGCACCACGAGGCCGAGGACATCGACCGGCTGGCCGATGAGCTGATCGCCGACATCACCGATCTCGCCCACCGCTATCTGCGTACCGAGAGGTGATGCCCCGCTGCCGGCGACCCTGGGTTCGGATCGCCGGCAGCGGGGTGGCGCGGGGCGCCGGTCAGCGGCTCACATCGGCGATACGCCACTGACGTGCCCGCTCGTACTGGGAGCTGAGGCGCGCGAACACCCCACCGGTGCGCAGCAGTTCCTCCCGGGTGCCGCTCTCCACGACCCGGCCCGCGTCGAGCGCGACCACATGGTCCGCGGCGGCCAGGGTGGCGGGGCGGTGGGCGATCACGATCACCGTACGGTCGGGGTCGGCGCCCAGGTTGGCGATGGCCCGGGTGATCGCGGCCTCGTTCTCCGGGTCGAGCGCGGAGCTGGCCTCGTCCACCAGGACGATACGCGCCCGCTTGAGCATCGCCCGGGCGATGGCGACGCGCTGGCGTTCGCCGCCCGACAGCTGGGCGCCGCCCTCTCCTACCCGGGTCTGCCAGCCGGCGGGCAGCCGCTCGATCACCTCGTCCAGCCGGGCCGCGGTGGCCGCCTCCGTCAGCTCCTCCCAGGTCGCCTCGGGGCGCGCCAGGCGCAGGTTGTCCTCGATGGTGTCGTCGAAGAGGTAGACGTCCTGGAAGACGATGGCGATCTCGTCCAGCAGGGTGCCCGGGTCGAGTTCGCGCACATCGGCACCGCCGACGCGCAGCTCACCCGAGTCGATGTCGAAGAACCGGGCGATGAGCCGGGTCACCGTGGTCTTCCCGGATCCCGACGGTCCGACCAGGGCGGTGGTGGTGCCCGCGCGGCAGCGCAGGGAGACGTCCTTGAGGGCGGGGGTGTCGGTGCCGGGGTAGGTGAAGGTGACGTCCGAGAACTCGACGTCGGCCTCGGCGATCCGGCGCACCGGCTCGGCCGGAACCGGCAGCGTGGGGGTGGACAGCATGTCCTCGATGCGCGCGATCTGGTTCCGCAGCGCGCGCAGGGCACCGATCAGCTCGATGAGGTTGCCCAGCGGCTCCAGGAAGCGGGCGGCCAGCACCAGCAGCACGATCGCCTTGGCGACCTCGATGCGCCCGCTGAGCATCAGCTCGGCGGTCAGCGCCAGCACCGCGACGAACCCGGCCATGATCACACCGGTGTAGACGAAGAACGGCTGGCGCGCGCGGCGCATCCCGTCCCGGTAGGTCTCGCGGTGGTCCTCCAGCGCGGCGCGCATCCGGGGCGTGCCCTCGGCATGGCCGGCGGCACGTAGGACCGGCTGGGCCTGGCCCAGCTCGATCGCCCGGCTGGCCACCCCGGCAGCCGCCTGCTCCAGCTCGATCTCGGTGATCTCGGCGATCCGCGCGGCGCGTTGCAGGGCCACCCAGGCGACCAGTGCGATCACGCACAGCAGCAGCGCCATCCGCCAGTCCACCGTGAACGTCACGATGACGACCGTCGCGGGCAGCAGGGTCGAGGTGATCACCGGGCCGCCGATGGTCACGGCCAGATGCGCGGCGCTGCCCACGTCGGCGGTGACCGCCCGGGCGAGCCGGGCCTTGTGCTCGGCGGTGAACCAGCCCAGGTCCAGCGTGCTCACATGGTGCATCAACCGCCGGCGCAGCTGGGCGGCGAGCGCGCCCGCCGCCGCGAAGCCCACCGGGGTGGCGACGATGCTCAGGCCCGCGTACAGCACCGCGCCGACCGCGCCGAGCACCAGCCAGGTGGTGGCCGCGCCGATGTCCGGTTCGGGGCGCACGACGGCGTCCAGGATCGGGATGAGCAGGGCGAGCAGCAGACCCTGCAACACCGCCTGCGCCGCGGTGAGCAGCCACAGCCTGGCCAGCAGCTGCGGGTTCGGCCAGAGCCGGTACAAGCGGCGGATCACGCCAGCACCCCTTCCTGGGCGGCCCACATCCGGGCGTACAGCCCGTCGCGGGCGAGCAGTTCCTCGTGGCGGCCCTGTTCGACCAGTCGTCCGTTCTCCAGGACGAGGATCTGGGCGGCGCCCGCGATGGTGTGCAGCCGGTGGGCGATGACGATCACCGTCTTGCCCACCGCCAGATTGGCCAGCGCCTCCTGGACGGCCGACTCGCTGTCGGCGTCCAGGGCGGCGGTCGCCTCGTCCAGGACGACGATCGGCGCCCCGGACAGGATCGCCCGGGCGATGGTCAGCCGCTGGCGCTCACCACCGGACAGCCCGCCGCCGGCCGCGTCCAGCAGGGTGTCGTAGCCGTCGGGCAGGCTCTCGATCACCTCGTGGATGTGTGCGGCCCGCGCCGCCTCGCGTACCTCCGCGTCGCTGGCGCCGGGCCGGCCGATACGGATGTTCTCCACCACGCTGTCCCGGAGCAGGGCGACATCCTGGAAGACCAGCGACATCGACGCCAGCAGCTTCGCGGACGGGATCGAGCGCACATCCACGCCGCCGATCCTCAGCGAGCCCGCCGTCACCTCGTAGAAGCGCGGCAGCAGGCTGGCGAGGGTCGTCTTGCCGGCGCCCGAGGGGCCCACGATCGCGGTGACCTGGCCCTGCGGGCAGACGGCGCTGATCCCCTCGACGGCGTTGGTCACCCCGTCGTAGGAGAAGGAGACCCGGTCGAACTCGACGCCATGGCCGCCGGGCGTCTGCGGCTTCTCGGGCTCCGGCAGCGGGGTACGGGCCAGCAGCTGCTCGATGTTGGCCGCGCCCATCCGGCCCTTGCGCACGCCCTGGGCGGCGGTCACCGCGGGCAGGATGGAGTTGGGCAGCCCGATGGCGACCACCAGGAACGCCACCAGGTCCGCGACGCTCAGCGAACCGCGGTCGACCAGGGCGAGACCGGCGGCCGCCACGGCGGTCAGCACGGCCATCTCCGAGCCGAACAGCCGCGAGGCCGCGGAGCTGTGGCGCACCTCGGCGACCCAGGCCGCGAACGCCTGGGAGTGCTCGTCCACGGCGTCGTCGAAGCGGCGCAGCACCCGGCCCCCGGTGCCGAAGGTCTTCACCACCTGGATCCCGTCGGCGTACTCGACACTGGCGGCGCTGATCCGGGCGTCGGCGGCGACCAGCCGGTTCATATGAGCCGTCATGGACCGCATCGACACCCGGAAGAAGATCCCCATCAGCAGGAGCACGCCCAGCACGACCAGCGCCATACGGACGTCGACGAAGAGCAGATAGACCGTCGCGACGGTCATCACGGTGGTCGCCCCGACCAACTGCCCCAGGGCGTGCGCGATGACCTCGTGCATCTCCTCCAGGTCACCCGTCATCGCCCGCTTGACCTTGCCCGAGCCCGCGGCGCGGAACCAGCCGAGCGGCAGCTTGCCGAGGTGGGTCACGATCCGCACCCGTACGTCGTGCAGGATCGCCGCATCGGCGTAGTGCCCCACCCGTGAGGACTGCACGAACAGGACCAGCCAGAGGCCGCCACCCGCGGCACCGATGCCGACCCAGGTCCAGATGGCGGTATGCGACCGCGCCGGGTCGCCGAGCATGAGCCGCGCGATCTCGGCGACGGCGATATAGGGCACGATGCCCGCCGCCGCGCTCAGGCTCGACAGGATCGCGCAGATGACGAGTTTGGGCCTGATCGGAGCCAGCAGCCGCAGTAATGCGCCAGGTCCTGCCAGCCCCGGAGTCTGCGATGTTGATCGGTTCATTAGGGTAACCTAACATGGCGACTGAGGCTCATTCAATAATGTGCTCACCGCTCGGCGCCGCATGAGGACTTCACCGAAGGGAACGCCCTCTCCATGTTCCAGCCGCACCTCGACGCTCCGTCATCAAGCCGTGGACCACGCGACGCCCGGAACCGGCCCCGGGCCGTCATCGTCGGCGCGCTGGTCGCGCTCACGGCCGCCGGAGCGAGCGGGTGCTCCCGTACCGGCACCGACGCGCGCCAGGAGGGCGGGGCGGGCCGGATCACCTTCGAGAGCTGCGGACAGAGCGTCGAGCTGGACCGCGTCCCCCAGCGGGTGGTGATCACCACCGACGCCATCGCCGACACCCTGGACGGGCTCGGTGTGGCCGACCGGATCGTCGCCAAGACCCGCGGTGAGTCCGCCCCCGCGCCCGAGCTGAAGGCACGCCTCGCGGCCCTGCCCAGCCTCGGGAGCCGCAATCCCAGCATCGAGGCACTGGTCGCCGCCAAGCCCGAGCTCCTGATCACCGACCAGGTCGAGAAGGTCTCCGGCAAGGCGGGCAGCCCGAGCATCGCCGAACTGAAGAAACTGGGTATCGCCACCTATGTGGTCGGTGGCGGTTGCGCCGCTGACCTGCGCTCGGACACCTCCGGGCTGGACGCGCTCGACGGCGACCTCCGGCAGCTCGGCACCATCTTCGGCGTACGGGCACGCGCCCAGGAGCTGACCGACGAGCTGCACGGCAGCCTGGACGACATACGTAAGAAGACCGCCCAGGCGCCCAAGCCCAAGGTGGCCGAGCTCTCCCAGGTCGCCGGCCAGCTCTATGTGACCTCCGGCGGCCTCTCCCACGATGTGCTGACCCGGGCAGGCGGGACCAATGTCTTCGCCGACCTGCCCGGGCAGTTCGCCCCGGTCAGCCCCGAGCAGATCGTCGCGCGCAACCCCCAGGCCATCGTCATCGACAACTTCACGGCGACCACCGACGGCCGGAACGAAGCGCTCGCGTACCTGAACAAGACCTTCCCCACCGTCGAAGCGATCAAGAAGAAGCGGATCCTGGCCATCGACGCGGCCAAGACCGGGGCGCGCGGCAGCACCAGACCGGTGCAGGGCGTCACCGAGATCGCGGGCTTCCTGCACCCCGGCACGACCCGCTCCCAGTAGGGCTCGCGATGCACAAGCAAACAACCACCACCACGGTCGACGGGCGCCCGCAGGGCGTCCGCCGGCCGGCCACCGGCCGGGGCGGCTGGCGCGCGCCCCTCTCCGTCATCGCGCCGCCGCTGTTCGTCCTCCTCCTGGTCACGGTCTGCGTGGCCGTGTCGGTGGGATCGGTCAGTGTGCCGCTGGAGACCGTCGTCAAGGTCCTCGCCGACCATCTGACCGGCCTCGGGACGCCCGCCGGTGTCATGGACGACCAGATCGTCTGGAACCTGCGGCTGCCGCGCGTCCTGCTGGCCGCCGTCGTCGGCGCGGGGCTCGCCGTCGTCGGCACCACCCTGCAGGCGACCGTCCGCAACCCGCTCGCCGACCCCTATGTGCTCGGGGTCTCCGCGGGCGCCGGGCTGACCGCCTCCCTGGTCATCACCCTCGGCTCGGCGGCGGTGGCCGGCCTCTCGACCTCGGCCGCCGCCTTCGTCGGAGCGCTCCTGGCGATGATCGCGGTCCTCGGACTGTCCCGCCGGGCCGGCCGGGTCATCCCGAGCCGGCTGATCCTCGCCGGGGTCACCCTCTCCTACCTCTTCAGCGGAGCCACCAGCTTCGTCATCTTCCGCAGCGGCAACGAGAGCGCGGCGCACTCGGTGCTGTTCTGGCTGCTGGGCTCGCTGTCGGAGTCCTCCTGGTCGAACCTGGCACTGCCGGCGGCGGCCGTGCTGGTCGTCGGCGGCTATCTGATGGTCCAGACCCGGACCCTCAACGCACTGGCGGCCGGCGATGACGCGGCGCTCTCGCTCGGTGTCGCCGTGCACCGCGTCCGCATCCGCCTGCTGGTCGTCGCCTCCCTGCTGACCGGCGTCCTGGTCGCCGTCTCCGGCGGGATCGGCTTCGTGGGACTCATCGTCCCCCATCTCGTACGCCTGGTCGTGGGCCCGGACCACCGCCGGCTGCTTCCCCTGGCGATGCTCGTCGGCGCGATCTACCTCGTCGTCGTGGACGTGCTCTGCCGGATCCTCGTCCGCCCCGAGGAACTCCCCATCGGGATCGTCACCGCCGTGCTCGGCGCGCCGGTCTTCCTCTGGCTGCTGCGACGCTCGGAGGCGTCATGAGACTCAGGCTGACCGGCGTCAGCGCCCGGATTGGCTCCGCCCCGGTCGTCGCGGACTGCGACCTCACCGTCGAGGACGGCGAACGCGTCGGTCTCGTCGGCCCCAACGGCAGCGGCAAGACCTCGCTGCTGCGCACCGTCTACCGCGCGCTCGACCCCTTCGCCGGCAGTGTCGCGCTCTCCGGCGACGAGGTGACGACGCTCAGCCAGCGCGAGGTCGCACGGCGGGCCGCGCTCGTCGCCCAGGACAGCACCCCGGACTTCGACTTCACCGTGGAGGAAGTGGTGTCCATGGGGCGCGGACCGTGGCTCCGGGCCTTCGAGACGACCACCGGAGGCGGGGACGCGCCGATCACCGCCGCACTGGAGCGCGTACGCCTGGCGGACCACCGCACCCGCAGGCTCTCCACCCTCTCCGGTGGCGAGCGTCAGCGGGCCCTGGTGGCCCGGGCGCTCGCCCAGGAGAGCCCGCTGCTCCTCCTCGATGAACCGACCAACCACCTCGATGTGTACGCGGCACTCGAACTGCTGGAGCTGGTACGCGATCTGGGGCGTGCCACGCTCTGTGTGCTGCACGACCTCAATCTCGCCGCCGCCTACTGCGACCGGCTCTACGTCCTGCACCGCGGGCGGATCGTCGCGGACGGCCCGCCCGCCGAGGTACTGAACCCCGAGCTCGTCCGGACCGTCTTCGGAGTCGGGTGCACCCAGCTGACCCATCCGGTCACCGGCGGCCTGCTCCTGGCGTTCTCCCCGCTGCAGACGGCCCCGGTCACCGCACTCGGTGAAGGAGCGACCCGATACCCCTCACCCCACTGACCTCCGGGTCATCGCCGGACTTCGCGGCGCCATTGGCCTCGCGAGGAGCTCCATCGAAGTCCGAAGCCGCGTCGTCCCAACGAAAGGCGAATCACCCGATGATCGATCGCGTGAATGTCATACCGTTAACGGAACGCCAGGATGAAGACGAAGCCCAAGCGGCCCTCACCCAGATCGACGAGGTGCTGGCGCTGCTGCAGGAGCTCGGCGATGTCGCACGCCGCGCACGCAAGAACCTGGTCGCCCCGCGGCACCGGGGCACCCGTGGCACCCCCGCTCCGATGGCGCCCACCGGGGCGCCCCGCCCGCTGAAGCGGTCCGAGGACTGTACCGCCGGCGAGGCCGGCGCCCGCGACACCCGGCCTGGTACCCCTCAGCAGCCCCTCCCGCTCACCCGGCGCCAGAAGGAAGTGCTCAATCTGCTGGCCCAGGGCCTGTCCAACCGCCGGATCGGCCGTGCCCTGCACATCACCGAGCAGACGGTGAAGGCCCATCTGCACATGGTCTACCACAAGCTCGGCGTCGCGGACCGTACGGAGGCGGTGGTCATCGCCATGCGCCAGGGACTGGTCCAGCACCAGCGCCGGGAGGACACACCCTCCTGACCGGCCCGCACCCGGTGTGCGCGCCGGGCGGCGGGCGGCAGGGGCGGGTGAGTCGAAGCCACTGCCGCCGGAAGTGATCCTTACTGTCCCCTCGTGTTCGGTGCGGACGTGCAGGCCCGGCCCGGTGGCGGCCCGGCCGGGGCTTGCACGCGGTGTCAGACCGCGGTGTCGGGCACCACCTCGATCAGCGACGCGTTGAGCTCCTGGGCCAGCGGCACCACCTCGGTGACGCGCAGCCCCGCCCGCGCGCAGAGGGCGGTGTACTCCGCCCGGGTGCGCTGCCGGCCGCCGATCGTCACCAGCATATGGAGATCGGTCAGATACGGGTTCTCCAGGGCCGCGTGGTTGAGGGAGGCCGCACTGGCCGTGTCGGGCAGCACCGGCTCGGCGATGAGCAGCCGGCCATGGACGGGCATGGCCGCCCGGACCCGGCGCAGAATGGTCCAGGCGCGTTCGTCGTCCCAGTTGAGCACCACGTTCTTGATGAGATACAGGTCGGCGCCCTTGGGTACTTCGGCGAAGAAGTCCCCGGCCACCGCGCGGCACCGCTCCGACAGCCCGGACGCGGCGATGGTCTCCCGCGCCCGCGCCACCCCGGCCTCGGTCTCCAGCACGGTGCCCGTCAGCTGCGGGTACCGGTCCAGGAGTGCGGCGAGCAGGGTGCCGTCGCCACCGCCGACATCGACCGCCGTGCTGAACCGGCCCAGATCGTAGGCCGCGGAGATCGCCGCGGCCATCTCCAACGGCAGATGGCGCTTGCTCATGGCCGCGTGGAACAGGGCGGCCAGCTCCGGCTTGCCCGAGAGGTAGTCGTACACCGGCTCACCGAAGTGCGTGTCGAACGCGGGCCGGCCGGTGCCCAGCGACTCCTCCAGGTTCAGCCAGTTGCGCTGGAAGACGTCATGGGTGAGGAAGGCGGCGAAGGCCAGCAGCGACGCCGGGGTGTCGCGGCGCAGCAGCGCTCCCGCCTCGGTGAGCGCGAACCGCCCGGGCCGGGACTCCACACACAGCCCGAGCGAGGACAGGGCGCGCAGCAGCCTGCCCAACTGCGCGGCGGGCATCCCGCAGGCGAGAGCGAGCTCGTCGGTGTCGGCCTCGCCGTCGCCGATACGGTCGGCCAGCTCCAGCCGCGCGGCGGCGCCGACGGCCTGGGTGGCCAGTGTCCCGAAGATCGCTGAGATCACGGTGCGACGGGCGTCGGCCTCGGTCGTCATGGACTCACTGTTCCTTCCATAGGGCCATAGGGCGGTGTAGGGAAATCAACCGGCGATGGACAGCGCGTGGTGGAAGATGTCCAACGGGTCCCACCGCGCCTTCACTTGCTGCAACCGGGGATAGTTCTCGCCGTAGTACAGGGCATGCCAGGGGACGCCGGAGGTGTTCCATTCCGGGTCCGCCAGATCGACATCCGCGTAGTTGATGTACGCGCCGGTGGTGACCTCGTTCGGTACCGGCACCCCACCCGTCGAGGAATGAAGCTCTCGGTACAACTCGCGTATCCAGCGCAGTTGCCGGTCGTCCTCGACGGGGTCCTGCCAGGTGACCATGGAGAACATCTTGAGCAGGGCGTCCCGCGGTATGGCCGTGGCGGCGGAGGGCACCGTGTTCACCTTGCCGCCGTAGGCGATGAATTCCACCGACGCATAGCCGGCCCGGTAGTCGTCCCGGGTGAGATGCCGGTAGAGGGTGGCGAGCTGATCCGCGCCGTACGGGGCGCGCAGATCCGCCGACTTGACCTTGCACCGCAGTCCGATGGCCGCCGGCCCGGTGTCCGGGACGGCCAGATAGCGGCTCGCGGCCATCCAGGGCAGGGTCAGGAATCTGATCGAGGGGGCGGGTGGGACACCGGTGTTGAGCGCGTCGAGGAACGCGGCCATCCGGGCGGCTGCGTCCGGCGACTCCGCGGGCAGCTGGGCCTGGAGGACGATGTTCCCGGCCGAGCGGTGCAGGCAGTTGAGGGTGGCGTACAGATCGACGTTCGGCGAGTCCACCGTGCTGTTCGCCAGCTGCCAGTCCATGAAGTTGCCCAGCAGCCGGATGAAGTCCGCCTCGCTGAGCTGCTGCCATGGCCAGCTTGCCTCCGCGATGCGCAGGGCGCTCGGCGGGCGGGGCAGCAGGCCGGCCGGATCGGTGCCGGACGCCTCCGGGGAGCGCATCCAGTAGCGGGTGATCACGCCGAAGTTCCCGCCGCCGCCACCGGTGTGCGCCCACCAGAGGTCTCGGTCGGGGTCGCTCTCCTCACGGGTGGCCACCACCGTCGACACGTTCCGGTCCTGGTCCACGACCACCACCTCGACCGCGTACAGATGGTCGACGCTCAGCCCCAGCAGCCGGGACAGCGGCCCATAGCCACCACCGCTGATGTGGCCCCCCGCGCCCACGCCCATACAGAAGCCGACCGGGAGGGTGACCCCCCAGCGTTGGAAGAGGGTCCGGGTCATCTCTCCCACGGAAGCGCCCGCCTCGATGACGAAGGCATTGCGCTCCGGGTCGAAATCGACCCGGGACATGGCGGAGAGGTCCAGGATTACCTGTACATCGGGCGCCGCCACGAAGTCCTCGCCGCAGTGCCCGCCCGAGCGCACGGTGATCCGCTTCCCCGCCGCCACCGCCTCGCGGACCGCCTCCTCGACCTGCTGAGGTGAATGGGCCAGCCGGAAATAGTCCGGCTTTGCGACGAACCGGTAGTTGTAGGCGTGGCACAGATTCTCATAGCGGATGTCGGCGGGCGTGACCAGATTTCCCTTTTCATCCTCGCTGTCGTCACGTTTCATGAACCGGTCCACCCGTCTCTGCTATCCGGTCCGCACGGTGGTGGCGGACGGCGAGGATGATCACCCTGATTGCGCCTCAGTCGCCGGATCACCGTACCCGGGCGGAAGGGTCGGCGAGGCCGAACATAAACGAAGGTTCGAACCGACTAAGCCTGGGGATTTAGACCCGTTGCCGGTGGTGGAGGCGCGACTGTAAGGTCGGGAACCGCGAAAAACGTACCGGCAGGTCCGCGCAGTACAACATCCGCGCAGTACACCAGCAGAATTCCTCGGCGGTTACAGGAAAGAGGCACGGTATGAGCAGTCCGGCCAGTGAACGCGTCTTCGCGGACCGCCTGCTGAACGACTGGCTGAGCAGTGTGGGGCTGGGGATCGAGTATTCCCGAGCGCAAGGCAACACACTGTACTTCACGGATGGAGACGGGCAGGAGGTCCCGGTACTCGACCAGGTATGCGGATTCGGCTCGCTGATCTTCGGCCATAACAACCCGGAGATCATCGAGCATGCGAAGTCCGTGCTGGACCGGCAGATCCCGGTCTATGTCCAGCTGTCCCGCCAGTCGCACGCCAACGACATAGCCGCCGCACTCAACGCGATACTGCGACGAGAGGTACCGGGCGGGGACGGTGACTACTCGGCGATATTCGCCAACAGCGGGGCCGAGGCCGTCGAGATCTGTGTGAAGCACGCGGAGTTGGAGCGCCGGGCGCGGATATCGCGGCTCATGGAAGACGTCAGCCGGCGTATCGAGGAGGCGCGGGAGGCGGTCGCGGCGGGGCGGGCGACGGTGTCCGAGAACCCGTATGCCCAGGTCGAACAGGGGGATGGGGCCGCCGAGACGTTCGAGCGCCTGGTCGCGGAGGTGGAGCGCCGGAACGCCGAGCTGATCGCGCGGGGCCCGGTTCATCTGGCGCTGGAGAACGCCTTCCACGGCAAGCTGGTCGCCAGTGTGCAGCTCACCCAGAACCCGCACTGGCGGACGCCCTTCACCTCGCTGGCGTCTGCCACTCGCTTTCTCCGCGCGGACCGGCCGGAAGCGATGAAGGCGGCGGTCGAGGAGCTTCGCGAGAGCCTGCTGGACGTCCAGGTGGACGACGGTGCGGTGAACGTGGTGGAGCGGGACTTCCCCGTCATCGGCGCCTTCTTCGTGGAGCCCGTCCAGGGCGCGAACGGGATGCGGCCGCTGACCGAGGCGGCGGCCCGGGAGATCAGGGCGGTCTGCGATGCGGTCGGCTGCCCGCTGATCATCGACGAGATACACAGCGGGTTGGGGCGGACCGGGGCTTTTCTCGCCAGTTCGCATATGGGTCTGCGGGGCGACTACTACACCCTGGCCAAGAGCATCGGCGGAGGAATCGCCAAGAACGCGGTGGCGCTCTTCCACCAGGACCGCTTCCGCCCGGAGTTCGAGGTCATGCACAGCTCGACCTTCGCCAAGGACGGGTTCTCGGCCGCCATCGCCCTGAAGGTGCTGGACATGCTGGAGGCCGAAGGCGGCCGGGCGTACCAAGTGGCCACCGAGCGAGGGGAGAGGCTGACGGAGATGCTTCTCTCGGTGCAGGCCGACTTCCCGGAGGTCGTGGCCCACGTCGACGGCATCGGCCTCATGCTGGCGCTGGAGTTCACCGACCAGACCCAGGCGGCCTCCGAGCCGGTGCGGGAAAAGGCCGGATCGGGCATGCTCGGGTATGTCATCGCGGGCTATGTGCTGCGCGAGCACCGGATACGGGTGCTTCCGGTCGGCCCCGCCGGGAATTCGGTCCGGTTCGAACCCTCCATCCACCTCACGGACGAGGACATCGCCCGCACGGAGGCGGCGCTGCGCGATGTCTGCACCCTCCTCCGCGACCAGGACGGACACCGCCTCACCCCCGGGAGCGGTGCCCGATGACGAGCGGTGCGATGTCGACCGAGTCCCTGGTGTCGGGACTGTTGGAGCACGCGCTCAGCGCGGCATGCGCCGCTTCGGTCCGCGCGGCGGTGATGCTGGGCCTCCCCGAGGCCCTCGGTGATACACCGGCGACGGCCGACGAGCTCGCCACCGCGGTCGGCGCGCATCCGGCAGCCCTCCGGCGGCTGTTGCGGTCGCTGACCTCCTACGGTGTCTTCGCGGAGCAGACGGCCGGCTCGTATGTCCACACCGAGAAGTCGCTGGCCCTCCGCGAGGACTCCCCGAACAGCGTCAAGCACCTGGTGCTGTGGTGCACCGAGCCCTGGCTCTGGTCGCTGTGGGGGGATCTCGGCGAGGCGGTGCGCACCGGCGGCGAGGTCTTCACCCGGGCGCACGGCCGGAAGTTCTACGAGCAGATGCACTCCGAATGGCCGGAGTCCGCGCGGACGTTCAACCGCGCCATGACCCAGCAGACCCGGCTGTCCGCGGCGGCCATCGCCGACATGCTCCCGATGTCCGATGCCGGTTCGATCGCCGATGTCGGCGGAGGGCAGGGACTCGTCCTCGGCACGCTGCTGGAGCGCCATCCGGCGCTGCGGGGATTTCTGCTGGACCTTCCGGATGTGGTGGCCAGTGCCGACCCGCGGCTGCACCCGGGCGGCGAACTGGCCCACCGGGTGGGGCTGGTGCCCGGCGACTGCCTGAAGGAGATCCCCGTCGAGGCCGATGTCTACCTCTTCAAGAACATCCTGGGGGTGGACGACGACGCTTCGGTCCTGATCCTGCGCAACGCGGTGCGGGCGGCACCGCCGGGAGCCCGGTTCGTCATCGTGGAGAACTTCGTGGACGACGGCCCCGGGCAGCGGCTCGCCTCCGCGCTGGACCTCCGGATGCTGCTGGTCATCGGGGGGCAGAAGCACACCCGGACCGGGCTGCTGGGGATCGCCGAACGCGCCGGACTGACCGTGCACAACGTCCGCCCGGTGGACTCCTCCCTGCAGATGATCGAGGCCACCGCATCGAGGTAAGGGGGGCGCCCGTACGGCCTCCGGCAGATGGTGCCGGAGGCCGTACGGGTGGATGAGCCCGGGCTCAGCCCACGATGACCGCCTTGGTGCGCATCAGGAACTCGCCGAGGTACCCCTCGTGCGGAAGACCCGGCCGCGTCCAGGTGGTCGGATGGTCCCCGACATGGATCTTGTCGATGGTGGGCTCGGTGACCAGCGCTTCGATGAGCGCGGCGTCCTCGGTGAAGACGGTGAGCGACAGGGTGTCGCGGAGGGGCGCCATCCAGTCCCCGTCCCGCCGCCACGGCAGCACCCACACACAGGGGAAGCCCATCTCGATCCCGGCCTGCGGGGCGTCCGGGCGGTCGAGCAGGAACACCGCCGGACGCAACACCGCCGAGCCGTCGCCGAGTTCGTCCACGATGGTGTCCGCACCCAGCAGCGGCCGTGCGTCGCCCGCCCTGGCCCGCAGATAGCCGTCCAGTTCATACGCGGCGGCGCTCTGGCGGACCGGCAGCCGGGCGCGCTCGTCACCCGGCGGGAGCGAGGGAAGCCCACCCAGCCGTTCGGCGATGGCCTTGGCGACGGGCTCGGGATCGCCCTCCACGAACACCGCGGTGGCGTTCACACAACCGGTGCCGGCGTGAGCGGCGACGGACTCCGTGATGGTGTCCAGATGCGGCCCGGCGTCCACACCGGAGGTGAGCAGGATCTTGGACCTGCCGGGGCCGAACGGCATGACCAGGGTGCTGGACCCGTACTTGCGGGCCACCTCGTCCCCGCCGAACGCGATGGCCACATCCGCCTCGGCCACCAGCCGGTCGGCCGTCGGGTGGTCCGTGGGCAGCAGCACGACCTGGTCGTTGTCATAGCCCACCTGGCGCAGCGCCGAGACCAGCCGGTGGGCGGTGAACGGCTCGCGCTGCGACGGCCGGACCGCCACTCGGTAGCCGAGAGCCAGGGCGTCCAGCCAAGCCGTGTGCACCGCGGGGGAGTTGGCCGGGGCGTGGACCATCAGCACCTCGCCGCGCCGGGTCCACACTCCGGAGCCTCGCTTGGCCCGCTGGTCCCGCCAGCTGTCCGCGGCGCCGATCGGGCGGGCCTGGCTCACACTCTCGTACGCGGTGGCCGCGTAGTCGCCCACCTGCTGGGCCGACCGCCGCACCGTGGCGACCGGGATGCCGGACACCTCGGCCACGGTGCGCCGATAGGTCTCGGGGGAGACCCCGTCGACCGAGCCGCTCGCGAAGAGCCAGCCCGCCCGGGTCAGCAGCCTCTTGCGCCGCTCCGGGTCCGGTGGGGTGGCCTTGCGCAGCGCCCGGAGGTTGCGTTCGGCGAACAGCCAGGGGACCAGGCTCAGTTCGGCCACCGGTTCGGCCCGGATGTCACGGACGACCTCCCGGGTGCGGCTCTGGTACGGCCCTCCGGTACCGAGTGCGTGGAGCTGGGCCGGCGCGGAGGATGTGCCTGGCACGTCAGTAGACCCCTTCGACCACGGCGGACGCGCCGAACTCCCGTACCGGTTTGAACTCGGCCACCGCGTCCCCCGGGTAGCCGAGGCGGTGCGGGTGGCGGATCCCGGTGTCCCGGTCCAGATTGTTGGGCAGGAAGAGGTTCCGGGTGATGTGGTGGGTGAGGACCTGGCCGCGCTCCCCGTACGGCACGTTCTTCCCGGTCTCGGGGTCGATCACCGAGAACATGGAGAACGGTGACGGCGGGTCGAAGACCGGGGACTCGTCCGCCGGCGCCCCCGGCCGCTCCGGCATCGCGCAGAAGATCATCGTGCTGCCGAAGATGGAGACGAAGTTGATCTGCGGGAAGAGTTCGGTCCGGAAGAGATGGCGGGTGTCCTCGTCCATCGAGGTGCCGCCGTAGATGACCGTGTTGACCTTCTCGTTGATCAGGTCCACCAGATGGTCGCGCTGGCAGACCGCCTCCAGCAGCGGCGGCGTGATCACCATGACCCGGATGTCCTGGCTCCGCAGGATCCACTCGATCTGGTTGACCAGGTGGGTGATGTAGGCCTTGGCCTCGTCCACGGCGCCGCGGCCGATGACGAGCTTCGCCCAGCGCGGGTCGAAGTCCAGGGTGAAGAAGACGCCGCCGAACCGCTGGGCGGTGTCCTGGGCCAGGATGCCGGCCATATGCGGACCGGCCGGCATGATCCCGAGCCAGTTGTCGCCCGCCGCGATCCCGTGCTCCACCAGCCTGTTGTAGTACCAGGCCCAGGACTGCTCACGGACGTCCGGCAGCACGAACACCCGCTTCGGCGAGCCGGTCGTGCCACCGCTCTCACCCACCACCGGGGGTACGGGCAGCCGTTCGATGGCGCCGTAGCCCCGGGGGACCAGATCCTCGATGCGGGTGTCGCGCAGTTCGTCGACGATATTGGGGAACAGCGTCAGGTCCTCCACGGTCCGCACGTCCTGGCGCGGATCGAAGGCGAGTTTCCTGCTCTGCTCCTGCCAGAAAGGCGATCCGGTCTTCGGGTCGAAATGCCAGGCCATGGCTTCCTGGATGAGGTCCTGCGCCTCCGGCGGGCTGTCCCACGAGGTGTCGAGTGCGGATGCGGCACGTGAGGTCAATTCCCTGCTCCTCGGCATTCTCTTTCGGCGGTCGGCTGTGAGAGGACGGATTCCCTTGAGACGGTACAAGGGCGGATACTTCTCCGGCCAGATCCGGCCGTTCATCCTTTTGACCAGGGTCTACAACCGTGGATCTAGTCTCATTGCCGCCTGCACGGAGACGCGCGTAGCCTGCTGTGCGCGAACAGCCTCCCCATCCGGATGTGAATTCGTCCTATGAGTACGGGCAGGAGCGGAAGATGAGCGAGAGCCGCTACGACGTGATCGTTGTGGGCGCGCGGTGTGCGGGGTCGCCGACCGCGATGCTGTTGGCGAGGAGGGGATACCGGGTCCTGGTGGTGGACCGGGCCACCTTCCCCAGCGACACCCTGTCCACGCATCTGGTGCACCCGCCGGGCGTCGCGGCGCTGCGCCGGTGGGGGCTGCTGGACCGGCTGGTGGCCACGGGCTGCCCGCCCATCCACACCTACGAGTTGGACTTCGGCTCCCTTGTCCTCCCGGGCGCCCCGGGGACGGCCGCCGAGCCCTGCGCCTACGCGCCCCGGCGGATCGTGCTGGACAAGCTGCTGGTGGACGCGGCGGTGGAGGCGGGGGCGGAGGTCCGTGAGGGGTTCACGGTCTCCGAGCTGGTCTTCGGCGATGGCGGCCGGGTGGAGGGGATCCGGGGGCGGGAGGCAGACGGCCCGGAGGTGACCGAGCGGGCGCGGGTGGTGCTGGGCGCGGACGGTCTGCACTCGCTGGTGGCGCGTGCGGTGGGCGCGCGGCAGTACAACGAGAACCCGAAACTGATGGTCGGTTACTACAGCTACTTCAGCGGGCTGGAGATGGACGGTGTCTTCAAGGCGCATTCCCGTCCGTACCGGAGTTTCGGCGCATGGCCGACGCATGACGGCCTGACCCTGGTCGGCGGCTGCTGGCCGTTCGCGGAATTCAACGACATCAAGAAGGATATCGAGGGGAATTACTTGAAGAATTTCGAGCTGGCGCCGGCCTGGGCGGATCGTGTGCGTGGTGCCCGGCGCGAGGCGCGCATCGTCGGGGCCGCTCTGCCGAACTTCTTCCGCAGGCCTTTCGGCCCCGGCTGGGCGCTGGTCGGTGACGCTGGCTACTGCAAGGACTTCTTCACTGCCCAGGGCATCAGCGACGCGTTCATCTCCGCCGAGCTGTGCGCCGATTCCCTGGACGCCGCACTGTCCGGTCGCGAACCATTCGACACGGCGATGGCCGGCTACCAGTCCGCCCGCGATCAGCATATGCGGCCCGTCTACGACTTCACGCTCCAGGTCTCCACGCTGGAGCCCCTCTCCCCGGAGTTCGAGAAGGTCCTGGAGAGCATCGACGGGAACCAGAAGGCCATGGACGCCTTCGCCCAGGTGAACGCGGGCGTGATGCCGGTGTCGCAGTTCTTCGCCGCATGGGGCACGTCCCTGACCGACTGAGAGGTGCCCCGTCTTGGCTTCCCTCGGGTGCCCGGCGCTGGGTGTCGCTCACCCGGACCGGACGGCGGCCTCATCGGGGGCGACGGGGGAGTGCCGGTGCACCGGTTCCCCGGACTTCCAGACCTGGGTGATGCGGTCCGGGTCGGCCAGCAGGGCGATGTCGGCCAGCGGATCCCCGTCCACCGCCAGGAGATCGGCGTCATAGCCGGCGGCCAGTCGGCCGGACCGGGGCGCCCGGGGCCCCAGCGTGCCGGGGCCGTTGGCGGTGCCCGCCATGATGGCCTCCAGCGGGCTCAGCCCCGCGGTGGTCAGATGGGCCAACTCACTGGCGTGCCCGCCCCAGGAGAGCGGGCCGTTCCGGTCGCTGGTGCCCAGGTCGGTGCCGAGCGCGATGGTGACACCGGCCCGGTGGGCGATGCCGATCGCCTTAAGGTGCCGCTCGGCCATGGCCTCGAAGCGGTCCCGCCAGGCCGGCGGCAGCGCGGCGGCGTTCAGCCGGAAGGCCTCGTAGATGGTACGGGTGGGCACCAGGACCATGCCCCGCTCGGCCATCAGCTCCGCGGTCTCCTCGTCGACCTCCGTGCCGTGCTCGACCGTGTGGCAGCCGGCGTTGATCGCGGCCAGGATCCCGGCCCGGCCGTGGCAGTGCGCCGCGACGATCCGCTCGGCTCGTGCGGCCTCGCTGACGATCGCCTTCAACTCCTCGTCGCGGTACTGCTGGTGCACCGGGTTGTCCACCTCGCTCAGCACACCGCCCGAGGTGCAGACCTTGATCAGCTCGGCCCCCGCCCGGAGCTGGAGGCGCACGGCCCGTACGCACTCGTCCACCCCGTCGGCGATACGCAGGGTGCCGCCGCTCCGGCAGGGATCGGTCACCCAGCGGTACGGCAGCCGGTGGGCGTCGCTGTGCCCGCCGGTCTGCCCGATGACCTGGTTGGCGCTGTAGATGTTCGGGCCGGTGAAGGTGCCCTCCCGGACGGCCTCCGCCAGGACGCAGCCATGGCCGCCCATGTCGCGCAGGCTGGTGAACCCCGCGCGCAGCGCCGTCTCGGCGTCCTTGACGCCCCGAGCGACGGCCAGCGTCTCGGGGGTGAGCATCAGCTCCTCGGTGTTGACCCGTCCCCGAATCCCGGCGAAGTGCACATGGCAGTCCCACAGCCCGGGCAGCAGGGCGGCGACCCGGGTCGGCTCAAGTGCCCGGTGCTCGTCGCCCAGTTCGGCCGTCGGCCCGGCGAACCGGATCCGGCCGCCGGTGTGCACGACACTGCCGTGCGCGATGGCCTCACCTGCGCCGGGGATGAGCAGTTCCGCGTCGATGCGGTGTTCCATGGGCTATGCCTCCGCGGCCGCTCGTCGTGCGATGTCGGCGCGGAGCGCCTTCTTGTCGATCTTGCCGATAGCGGTGGTGGGCAACTCCGCGACCACCTCCATCAGTTCGGGCAGCTTCCAGGCGGCCAGCCCGAGCCCGCGCAGAAACCGGCGCAGCTCCAGGAGGCTGGGCTCCTGGCCCGGCTCCGGGACGACGTAGAGGCAGACGATCTCGCCGTACAGCCGGTGCGGCGCGCCGACGGCGGCGGAGCTGCGCACGGCGGGATGCCGCGCCACCAGCAGTTCCAGGTCCTCGGCGGGGATCTTCTCGCCGCCGCGGTTGATGATGTCGCGCACCCGGCCGTTGACGACGAGATCGCCCCCGGGTGTCCGGGTCGCCAGATCGCCCGTGCGGTAGAAGCCGTCCGGGGTGAAGGCCTTCGCGGTCGCGTCCGGGTCCCGGTAGTACCCGGCGACGGTGTACGGGCCCCGGGTGAGCAGCTCGCCCGGGGTGCCGTCCGGCACCGGCCGGCCGTGCTCGTCCACGATCAGCACCTCGTCCCCCGGGGAGGCGGGGCGGCCCTGGGTCTGGACGATCACCGACTCGGGGTCATCAAGCCCGGTGTAGCAGAGCAGGCCCTCGCTCATGCCGTAGCACTGCTGGAGGGTCGCCCCCAGCACGGGGCCGACCTGGCTCGCCAGCTCCGGAGCGGGCCGGGCGCCCCCGGTCTGGAGCACCCGCAGACTGCCCAGGTCGGCATCCGTCTCGGCAGCGGCGGCCAGCCACTGCATGGCCACCGTCGGGACGAGGGCGCAGTGGGTCACCCGTTCGCGCTCGATCAGGGCGAGGGCCTGCCGGGGGTCGGTGGCGTCGCCGAGTACCACCGTGCCGCCCTGGGCCAACGTACCCAGTACGCCTGGGCAGTTGAGGATGAAGCCATGCGCGGCCGGCATCACGGCCAGATAGACCGAGTCGGCCGAGACCTCCGCGATCCCGCAGGCGGTCCGGATCATATACGCGTACCCCGCGTTGCCCCGGGGGATGACCTTCGGCGGACCGGTGGTGCCGCCGGACAGCAGGAACACGGCGGCGTCGAACAGGGCGGACCCGGGCGCCGGCGTGGCCGGTGCGGTGGCCGACTCCACCGGTCCGTCCCAGGATGAACAGGGGTCGCACAATGCGGCCAGGTCCACACCATCACCCGCCGAAGTGCCACCGGCCACCGACTCACCGGCCGAGGCACCCTCGGCCGCCGCCGCATCACCAGCCCCGGCATCCCCGGCCGCCGCACCCCCGCCCCCCGCCTCACCGAGCGCGAGCACCTGCCGAAGGAACCCGTGCTCCTTCCACAGCCGCCGCGCCGACTCCAACGGCCCGGCCGATCTGCCGCCGGTGCTCACCGCGAGGGCGACCGGCCGGGCGGCGCGCACCACATGGCCCAGTTCGTAGTCGCCGAATCCGGGCAGCACCAGCACCGGCGGGGCCCCGATGTCGAGCAGCGCCAGCACCAGGACCACGAACTCCGCCCGGTTGGGCAGTTGCACCACCACCCGGTCCCCGGCCCGGACTCCGAGCCCCCGCAGCCGCTGCCCGGCCGTGGTGACGGCCGTGTGCAGCTCGCCATGGGTCAGCCGGGTCGCCCCGCTCACCACGGCGCAGCGGTCGGGGGCGCGCAACCGCCCGGCGCGCAGCAGATCGGCGATCCGCTCCTCGCGCCACAGTCCGTCCCGCAGATAGGTCTCGGCCCGCCGCCGGTCGATCACCGGTACGTCCGGATCCAGCGGCCGGGCGTCGGACAGGCTCATCGGGGCGTCTCCGGAATGCCGCCCGCCAGCTGCTCCACCGTGTAGTCCACCTTGTCCCACAGATTCACCCTGATACCGAATCGTTCGCGTAATTGGATCTCCAGATCGGTGGTTTCGACCGAGCTGAGGCCGAGATCGGCGCGGAGCCGGGTGTACGGTTCGATCCCGGTCAGCGTCTGCTCCGCGATACCGATATCGAGCAGCAACTGCTTGACTTCCTCCACGGACACGGCGGCTCCCTGATGACCGATGGTGACTATTCGAGTCGGTGGTGTTTCCGCTCCCGCATCGAATATTGTCGCGGCGTGCAGGCCGAGGCTAATCGACGCCTGTCGGCGTGACAATGGACTAGTACGTCGGTACTAACCACCCGGTAGCGGTTCGACCGGTGGTCGTAAGCCGGTTCCGGGCGGCCCCGTGTCGGGTAGCCCGTCCGGTGGGCGCGGCCGGTCCTGCGGGTCTTCCGCCCCTGGTGCGGGCGGAGTGTGACCAGGTCGTAGAACGGCACTAGACCAACCGGTGTATTCCCGATGCCGACGGGATTTGAGAGTCTGGCGCCCATGCCGGACGAATAGCGCAGCCTCAATATGCTCCCGCAGCACACCGGGCGGCGCAGGAAATTCGGCCTGCTTTTCAGGGCGGTACTGTCTCGGATAGGCGCAGCGAGACCCGATTTTCGGGGGACACGGCGTTTCAGGCGGTCGGGAGTCTTGGAGGTGGACGGTGGGGAAGTCGTACGAGATTCCTTACCCGGAACTCGGATCGGTGCTCGGAGAGCAGGAGATCAGCGTGCTCACCCGGTTGGTCAGTTCCGGTGAGAACCTGTCCGGGGGGCGATGTCGGGAGGAGTTCGAGCGATGTTTCCGCGAGTACCTCGGCGTGCCGTACGCCCTCTCGGTGACCAGCGGGACCGTGGCGCTGGAGATCGCGATAAGGCTGCTGGACCTGAATGAGGGTGACGAGGTCATCGCCACCCCGCAGACCTACAAGGCCAGTGTGCAGCCGCTGCTGAACTACCCGGTGCAGGTACGTTTCTGCGATGTCGAGCCGAGCACCCTCAACCTCGATCCCGCGCACTTCGAATCGCTGATCACCAGCCGCACCAAAGCGGTGATCCTGGTGCACTACGGCGGTCTGCCCTGCGATATGGACGCCATCATGGCGATCGCGCGCCGGCGCGGAATCACGGTCATCGAGGACTGCGCGCATGCGCTCGGCGCGGAGTACCGGGGGCGCAAGCCGGGTGCGTTGGCCGACATCGGCTGCTTCAGCTTCCACTCCAGCAAGAACATCACCACCCTCGGCGAGGGCGGGATGATCACGCTCTTCGACCGGACGCTGGCCGAACGGGCGGACCGGATCCGCTCCAACGACGCCGACGCGGTCTACCGGGAGCAGGCGCGGGCCATCGGGGAGACCACCAGCGCGCACCCGTGGATGATGCACCCCGGCCTCGCCTTCACCCATGACTGCTCGACCATCCGCTACGGCGGCACCAACGCCACCCTCGCGGAGCCCAACGCGGCGGTGGGCACCGTACAACTGGCCAAACTGGACCGGCTGGTGGGCAGGCGCGCGAAGATCGCGGACGCCTACACGGAGGTCCTGAAGCAGTACCCCGGGGTGCGGATGCACCAGGGGCCCGAGCCGGTCCGGCACGGGCACCACCTGTACACCTTCTTCGCCGACCCGGCCGACGGCATTCTGCGGGACCGGCTGGTCTCCCGGCTGGACGCCCTCGGGGTGCAGATGCAGCTGCGCTACTTCCCCCTGCATCTGCTCGCCGAATGGCGGGCCAGGGGCCATGACACCGGGGAGTGCCCGGTCGCCGAACGCATGTGGTTCGCCCAGCAGGTCAACCTGCCCTGCCAGCCGGCCATGACCGACCGGCAGGTCGACCAGGTGGTGTCCCGGCTGGACACCGTCCTCCGCCAGGAGGTCCGAGGCATACCGATCGCGGCCGGAACGGCGCGCAAAGCGGAGGGCTGGACCCAGTGACCGAGGCAGCGCACTACGACATCGCGATCATCGGCGGCGGCCCGGTCGGGCTGGCCTCCGCCTGGCACGCCGCCCGCCGGGGCGCGCGGGTGGCGGTCTTCGAGCAGTTCGAGTTCGGCAATGAGCAGTGCGGTACGAGCGGGGCGGAACGGCACTGGCGGCTGCAGTACACCGAGCCGGACCTGTGCCGGCTGACCGGGGAGGCCCTGCCGCTCTGGCGCGAACTCGAACGGGCGAGCGGGCACCAGCTGCTGCACGCCTTCGGCAGCCTCTGGTTCGGCGACATCGACGTGGCCACCAACGAGGGCAGGATCTCGGCGACCGCGCGGACCATGGACCAGCTCTCCATCCCGTACGAGTGGCTCACCGCGGCCGACATCGAGCGCCGCTACGGCTTCACCCACCTCCCCCGCCACTTCGAGGGTTTTGTGCAGCCCGACGGCGGAGCCGTCGACGTACGCGCCACGGTGGAGGGCCTGCTGCGGCTGACCGATGCCGCGGGCTGCGCACTGCGGGCGGGGGAGCCGGTGCTGGAACTGGTCCCCGACGGCGAGGGCGTACGGCTGCGCACCCCGAGCGGCTGGTGCCGGGCGGGCAAGGTGGTGGTGGCCAACGGCGCCTACGCCAACCAGCTGCTCGAACCCCTGGGCACCCGGCTCGACCTCAATGTCTTCGAGATGGCCCTGGTGACCCTGCGCCAGCGCGATCCGAGCGCGCGCTACCCGTTCTGGTTCGTCTTCCAGGAACCGACCGAGGAGGACACCAACCTGTTCTACGGGTTCCCGCCCAACGCGTGGCAGGACACCGACCTGGTCCGGGTCGGCCCGGTGTTCGAGGTCAACGCGCTGGCCGACCCCGGGCAGGCGACCGGCGCCCCCGATCCGCGCCATGTGGCCCGGATGTGCGAGTGGGTCGAGCGGCATCTGCCGGTGGTGGACCCGCGGCCGCTGGCCCGCGAGACCTGCCTTGCCGTGCTGCCGGCCGACCCCGAGCGGCAGTTCTTCCTCGGTACGGCCAAGGGCCGGTTCGAGGGCGGCGAGAACGTGGTGATCGCCACCGGCGGCTGGGGGTTCAAGTTCGTCCCGCTGCTGGGCCGGGTCTGCGCCGAACTGTGCCTGGACGGCACCACCGACTACCGCGTCGACCGCCTGATGCTGCCCTGAGCGAGGCACCCGCGACGACCGACCCCGCCCACGTCTGCCCGGCCCTTCTCGCCGCAAAGCCGCAAAGCCGCAAAGCCGCAAAGCCGCAACGCTGCAAAGGAGATTCCCCGGTGGTTTCCGAAGTCCCCGACCCGGGTGTTCCGCACGGCGGCACCTCCGCCGACATCGCCGTCGTCGGGATGGCGGGCCGTTTCCCCGGCGCCCCCGACCTCGACACCTACTGGCACAACCTGCGCTCGGGCATCGAGTCGATCGAGAGACTAACGGAGGACGACCTGCTGGCCGAAGGGCTCAGCCGGGAGGTCATCGACGCACCGGGCTATGTGCCCCGCGCTCCGGTGCTGGAGGGGATCGAGCTCTTCGACGCCCGGTTCTTCGGCTTCACGGCCCGGGAGGCGGCGCTGCTCGACCCGCAGCAGCGGCTCTTCCTGGAGAGCGCCTGGCATGCCATGGAGCACGCCGGGATCGACCCCGGCCGGTGCGGGACCGCCGGGGTGTTCGCGGGCGGCAACATGCCCGCCTATCTGATGTCCAACCTGCTCGGCGGCAACCGGATCGTGCTCGACTCGGCCATGTTCGAGCTGCAAATACACAATGACAAGGACTATCTGGCCAGCCGGACCGCCTACAAACTCGGCCTGACCGGACCCGCGGTGAATGTGCAGACGGCCTGCTCCACCTCGCTGGTGGCCGTCCACCAGGCCGCCGCGTCTCTCCGCTCCGGCGCCTGCGAACTGGCCCTGGCCGGCGGGGTGTGCGTCCGGGTGCCGCACCGGGTCGGCTACCGCTACGAGCAGGGCCTGATCTACTCGCCGGACGGGCACTGCCGCCCGTTCGACGCCGACGGCGCGGGCACCGTCTTCGGCAACGGGGTCGGCGTGGTCGTCCTCAAGCGGCTGGCCGACGCCCAGCGCGACGGCGACCGGATCCTCGCCGTACTCAAGGGTTCGGCGGTGAACAACGACGGCGGCGACAAGGTCGGTTACACCTCCCCGAGCGTCAGCGGGCAGGAGGCGGTGGTCGCCGCCGCGATCGCCGACAGCGGGGTGCCCGCACGGACCATCACCGCGATCGAAGCGCACGGCACCGGCACCCATGTGGGCGACCCCATCGAGATCACCGCGCTCAGCCGGGCGTTCGGACGGCACACCGCGGACACCCGGTTCTGCGCGGTGGGCTCGGTCAAGTCGAACATCGGGCATCTGGAGTCGGCGGCGGGCATCGCCAGCTTCATCAAGGCGGTGCTCCAGCTGCGGCACCGCACCCTGGTGCCCAGCCTGCACTACCAACGGCCCAACCCCCGTATCGACTTCGCCGCCACCCCGTTCTTCGTCAACGCCGAGCTGCGCGAGTGGCCCGAGGGGGAGACCCCCCGCCGGATCGGGGTCAGCTCCTTCGGTATCGGCGGCACCAACGCCCATGTGGTGCTGGAGCAGGCGCCGGAACCGGCCCCCGCCCCGCCCTCCGACCGCCCGCAGCTGGTGGTCGTCTCGGCCAGGACCCCGGCCGCCCTGGACGCCGCCGCCGAGCAACTGGCCGACCACCTCGCCGGACCCGACCGCCTCGCCGGACCCGACCGCCTCGCCGGATCCGACCGCCTCACCGGATCCGGCGAGCGCCCGCCGGCCGATATCGCCCACATTGCCCACACCCTGCAGACCGGCCGGACCGCGATGCGCTACCGCAGGGCCGTGCTGGCCGCCGACACCGCCGAGGCGGCGGCCCTGCTCACCGGGGCCGACCCGGGCCGGGTACGCGGCGCGGACGCCGGCACCAGCCCGGCGAAGACCGTCTTCCTCTTCCCCGGCCAGGGCGCCCAGTACCCCGGGATGAGCCGCGGCCTCTATGAAAGCGAACCGGTGTTCGCCGAGGCCATGGACGAGTGCGCCCGGCTGCTGGCCGAACCGCTCGGCATCGACCTGCGTACCGTGCTCTACCCCGACACCCCCGCCGAGGACGGGCTGACCCGCACCACGCTCGCCCAGCCGGCCCTGTTCGCCACCGAGTACGCGCTGGCCAGGCTGCTGATGTCCTGGGGCGTCCAACCGGACACCATGGTCGGGCACAGCATCGGCGAGTTCACCGCCGCCGCCCTGTCCGGGGTGCTCTCCCCGGCGGACGCGGCCCGCCTGGTCGCCGTACGGGGCAGGCTGATGCAGGACCAACCCTCCGGGGCCATGGTCTCCGTCGCCGCCGCGGCGGCCGACATCGAGCCGCTGCTGCCGCCCGGGGTGTCCATCGCCGCCGTCAACGCCCCCACCCTCTGCGTGGCCTCCGGGCCGCACCAGGCGGTGGACGCACTCGGTGAACTGCTGGCGGGCAAGGGGATCACCGTCCGCCCGCTGCACACCTCGCACGCCTTCCACTCGGCCATGATGGACCCGGTCGTGGAGCCCTTCACCCGGGCCGTGGCCGAAGTGGAACTCGCCGCCCCCGGACGGCCGTTCGTCTCCTGCGTCACCGGCCGGCCCATCACCGCCGAGCAGACAGGCGACCCCGCGTACTGGGGCGCCCATATGCGCCGCCCCGTGCTGTTCGCCGACGCGGTGCGCACCGCCGTCGGCGAAGGCCCCGCCGTCCTGGTCGAGGTGGGCCCCGGCAACACCCTGAGCACCCTGGCCCGGGCCGGCACCGCGGCCGGCGGGCCCCGGGCCGCGGCCGTCACCACCATGCGCAGGCCGGACCAGTCCGCCGAGGACGGCCAGGTGCTCCGCACCGCGGTCGGCGACATCTGGCTCTTCGGCGGCACCGTGGACTGGCCCGCCCTGCACGAGGGCCGGCGCGAGCGGGTGGAACTGCCCGGCTACCCGTTCCAGCGCGAGCGCTACTGGATCGCCCCGCGCACCTCCGCGACCGGCGCCTCCTCCCTGGCCACCGAGATCGCCGAGCACGAGGAACCCGGCACCGAGGAGCTGACCAGGGCGACCCGGCCCAGCACCCTGGTCACCGCCTACGTCGAACCGGCGGACGAACTGGAGCGCACCATCGCCGGGATCTGGGAGGAGATGTTCGGCATCGCGCCGATCGGCACCCAGGACAACTTCTTCGAACTCGGCGGCCACTCCCTCCTCGCCATCCAGGTGCTCAACTGCCTCCAGGCCGCGACCGGCGCCACCGTCGAACTGGGCAAGCTGCTGGCCACCCCCACCATCGGCGGCATGGCAGCCCAGCTGCGCGAGGCCGGAGCGACCGGGCCCGAGGACCGCCTGTCCACCGTCATCCCCCGCCCCGACCAGCGCTTCGAACCCTTCCCGCTCACCGAGATGCAGCAGGCCCAGTGGATCGGCCGGCTGTCCAGCTTCGACATGGGCGGCGTGGCCCCCCACCTCTACTTCGAGTTCGACAGCCGCACCATCGAGACCGACCGGCTGGAGCGGGCCTGGCAGCGGGTGGTGGAACGGCACGACATGCTCCGCATGGTGGTCCTCCCCGACGGCCGGCAGCAGGTCCTCGCCGACACGGAGCCCTACCGCTTCCGGGTGCTCGACCTGCGCGAGACGGAGCCCGGGGAGGCCGAGCGGCAACTCACCGCGATCCGCGACCGGATGGGCACCGAGGTGCGCCCCGCCGATGTCTGGCCGCTCTGGGAGGTACGGGTCAGCCTGCTGCCGGACCACCAGGTCCGGGTGCACATCAGCTTCGACCTGCTGGTCGCCGACGTCTCCTCGTTCTTCTACCAACTGCTGCCGCTGTGGCGGGAGTTCTACCACGAGCCGGACCGCACCCCAATACCGCTGGAGCTCACCTTCCGCGACTACGTCCTCGCCGAGGAGGAACTGCGCCAGACCGCGCGGTACGAGCGTTCGCTGGAGTACTGGCGCCGACGGGTCCGCGAGCTGCCCGCCGCACCCGAACTGCCCACCGTGCAGGCCACCGGCGAACGGCTGGGGTTCGTCCGCCGGCACGCCACGCTCGACGCCGAGCTGTGGGGGCGGATCAAGGCCAAGGCGGGCGAGTTCGGCGTCACCCCGTCCAGCGCCATGCTCGCCGCGTTCGCCGTCACCATCGGCACCTGGAGCAAGTCCCAGCGGTTCACCCTCAACTTCACGGCCGTCAACCGGCTGCCGGTGCACGAGCAGGTCGACGACCTGGTGGGCGAGTTCGCCTCCTTCGACCTGCTGGAGGTGGACGCGGTCTCGGTGCCCGACTTCGCCGGGCTGGTGCGCGAGCTGCAACGGCAGAGCTGGGCCGACTTCGACCACCGCTATGTCAGCGGCGTACGCATCCTGCGCGAACGGGCCCGGGCCCGCGGCGGCGCCGGTGACGTCATGCCGGTCGTCTTCACCAGCGCCCTCGGCAGCGATGTGGACGGCAAACCCGCCCCCTCACCGATCGACTGGCTCGGCGAGCAGAGCTACTTCATCTCGCAGACCCCGCAGGTCACCATCGACCACTTCCTGCTGGAGTTCGGCGGCAACCTGGAGCTGGCCTGGCACGCCGTCGACGGGCTCTTCCCGGACGGCATGATGGCCGAGATGTTCCAGGCGTACCAGGACTTCGTGGTGGGCCTTGCCGAGACCGAGGGCTGGCACCGCGCCCCGGTGCTGGACCTGCCCGCCGGGCAGCTGGAAGCCCGTACCGCCGCCAACGCCACCACCGGCCACCTGCCCCAGGACATCCTCCCCGCCCGGATCCTCTCCCGGGCCGCATCCACCGAACCGGCGGTGATCACCGAGGACCGTACGCTCGACTACGCCGAACTCACCGGCCGCGCCGTGGCCCTGGCCCGGGAGCTCACCGAGGCCGGCTTCGCCCGGGGAGCCGTGGTCGGCATCGGACTGGCCAAGGGCTGGCGCCAGATCGTGGCGGCGCTGGCGGCCTCCGCCGCCGGCTGCACCTATGTCCCCCTCGACCCCGACCTCCCGGAGGCCCGCCGCCGCTGGCTGGTCGAGCAGGCCGGCATCGGCTGCGTACTGGCCGAACCGGGCACGGCGGACCACTGGCCCAACGCGCCGCGGGTGCTGCCGGTCTCCGACGACACGCCCTGGGACCCGGCGGACGCACCGGCCTGGAGCTGCCCCGCCCGCCCCGAGGACACCGCCTATGTCATCTACACCTCCGGCTCCACCGGTACGCCCAAGGGCGTGGCGGTCAGCCACCGGGCCGCGCTCAACACCCTGGTGGACATCGAGGAGCGGTTCGCCATCCGCCCCGGCGACCGGGTGCTCGGCCTCTCCGCGCTCAACTTCGACCTCTCCGTCTTCGATGTGTTCGGGATGCTCGCGGCCGGCGGGGCCCTCGTCCTGCCCGAGACGGCGGACCGCCGCAACCCCGACCGCTGGACCGAGCTGTGCCGGCGGCACCGGGTCACGGTGTGGAACTCCGTACCCGCGCTGATGCAGATGCTGGTCGAGCACCTGGAGAGCCGCCCACCGGCCGACGGCCCCGACGCAGACCGGCTCCCCACGCTCCGGCTGACCATGCTCAGCGGCGACTGGATACCGCTGTCCCTGCCGGACCGGCTACGGGCGGTGGCACCCGCCACCGAGGTGATCAGCCTCGGCGGCGCCACCGAGGCCGCGGTGTGGTCCATCGCCCACCCCATCGGCGAGGTCTCCCCCGACTGGCCGTCCATCCCCTACGGGCGTCCTCTGCGCAACCAGCGCTTCCATGTCCTCAACGACCGGCTGCGGCACGCCCCGGTATGGGTGCCGGGTCAGCTGCACATCGCCGGGGACGGACTGGCCGAGGGCTACTGGAACGACGAGCAGCGCACCGCCGAATCGTTCATCCTGCACCCCGAGACCGGCGAGCGGCTGTACCGCACCGGTGACCTCGGACGGTATCTGCCCGACGGCACCCTGGAGTTCCTCGGCCGCGACGACTTCCAGGTCAAGATCGGCGGCTACCGGATCGAACTGGGCGAGATCGAGCACGCGCTCGGCGGCCACCCCGAGCTCCGCAACGCCGTGGTCTCCGCCCTGGGGGCGCGTACCCAGCAGCGGCTGGTCGCCCATGTCGTCCCCGCCGACCCGGCAACCCGCGAGGACCCCGACTTCGCCGACCGGCTGCGCGCCCACCTCGCCGAAACCCTGCCCTCCTACATGATCCCCTCCGACATCGTGCTCATCGAGGACATGCCGCTGAGCGCCAACGGCAAGGTCGACCGCTCCGCGCTCCCCGACCCCCGGCGGACCGGCAGCGGCGAGGCCGCCGCCGCGACGCGGGAGGACGACGGGGAGGAGGCCACCGGGGCGCTGCGCACCCTGCTCATCCTCGCCGCCGACCTGCTCGGGGTGGACCGGCCCGGGGCACGGGACAACTTCTTCGAGCTGGGCGGCGACTCCATCATGGGCGTGCAGTTCGTCGGCCGGGCCAACGCCGAGGGCATCCCGATCACCCCGCAGAACCTCTTCGAGAGCACCAGCTTCCTCGAACTGGTCCGTGCCGTCCCCACCGAGGCGGGCACCGGTGACACCGGCGCGGCCGTGGCGCTCACCCCGCACCAGACCCTGGCCCACGCCCAGACCGGCACGGTGCTGCTGGACGTACCGGACACCTTCGACCCGGAGCTGGCCGGACGCGCGCTGAGCGCCCTGACCGACCGCCACCCGGCCCTCCATACCCGGATACGCGACGAGAACGGCCGGCGGTTCGCCCTACGTCCCGGCGACCCCGACCGGGCCGAGGACCCCGAGGTGCCGGAGATCGACCTCGACACCCTGCCCGAGGACGTACGGGCCGAGGCGCTGCCGCAGATGCTCGCCGAGATGGCCGGGGAACTGGACGCCGAGGCCGGCCCGGTGGTCAAGCTCGCGGTGTTCCGCCTCGGCGAGCGGGGGAGCCGGCTGGCCTGCGCGGTGGCCCAGGGCCTGATGGACGACGCCTCCGTCCTCGTACTCTGCCGGGAACTCGCCCAGACCTACAGCCGCCTGGCCGCCGGCCAACCGGTGGTGTGGAGCGCCGGCGCGGGATCGCTCCCGTCCTGGAACCGCGGCCTGCGCCGGGAGCTCACCCACCCGGCCGGGCTCACCGAAACCCCCGGGACGCCGCCCGCGCTGCCCCGGCAGCGGACCATCGAGCTGGACCCCGCCCGTACCGCGGAGCTGCTCACCGCCGCCGCGGGCAGCCACCATCTGGACCCCACCGAGGTACTGGTGGCGGCCGCCGCCACCGCGCTGGGCCGGACCCTGGCCCAACCTCCCCAGCTCCTGGTGGAACGTTCACTCCGGGCCGACCTGGCCGCCAGCGAGGAACCCGCCGGGCGCCTGGTGGGCCGGCTGACCGAGCTGCGGACCATGGAACCGACGGCCGCGGACACCCCGCTCGCCGTCTCCCTCCCCCTGGTCAAGAACCGGCTCCGGACCGAGGAACCGCCCCCGGTTCAGGACGCCGTGGTCGCGGTCCGGGAGGTGCTGGCCCTCGATTGCCCCGAGGGCGAGATCACCGTCCCCCCGGACTTCACCGGAGTGACCGGGCTCGCCGCCTGGCACGACCGGACGGTCGGGCAGCTCAGCAGCGCTCTGGTGGACGGCACCCTGCGGATCCGCTGGCAGCTGGCCGAGTCCCTGACCGAGGACGAGGCCACCCGGCTGGCCGACGTGTTCGGCACAGCGCTCGGCGAGATCGCCGCGCACTGCCGGGAGGCCGCGGAGGGCTCCTACGACCCCTCCGACTTCCCCCTGGCCGACCTCTCCGCCGACGAGCTGGACGACTTCCTCAACGACCTGCGATGACCGATGACCGATGACGACGGCGGGACGGGCGATGGACGGGCCTGTGACGGCTGACAACGGCGGACGGGGCTGTGATGACTGACGAGGCTGTGACGACTGGCGACCCAGTGAAGACTGGCGACGCTGTGACGACTGGCGACGGCACTCCCGGGCGGCGGCCGGTCCGCGATATCGCGGACATCTACGAACTCTCCCCGATCCAGCAGGGCCTGCTCTACGAGCAGTTGGCCCAACCGGGCCTGGGCATCTATGTGGAGCAGCTGGGGCTGGAGTTCTCCGGGACGATGCACCCCGAGCACTTCGAGCGGGCCTGGCAACTGGTGGTCGACCGGCACCCGATCCTGCGCAGCTCCTTCCACTGGCGCAAGAACGGCACCGTGGTGCAGGTCGTGCACGGCTCCGCCACCCTCCCGCTGGAGACCCTGGACTGGCGCGACCTCGACGACCAGACCCAGCGGGACCGGCTGCAATCCTCCCTGGACGCCGAACGGGCGGAAGGCTTCGACCTGGCCGAGGTGCCGCTCATGCACAGCACCCTGATCCGGCGCGGCGAGGACCGGTGGACCTTCTCCTGGCGGTTCTCGCATCTGCTGATGGACGGCTGGTCCTTCACCCTGGCCATCCAGGACTTCATCGACCACTACCGGGTGCTGTGCCGGGGCGGGCAGCCGGCGGTGCCGCCCGGGCGGCCCTACCGTGACTACCTCTCCTGGTGGCGCGACCGGGACCCCGAGCAGGCGCGGAAGTTCTGGCGCGAGGAGCTGGCGGGCTACCAGCCGGTGGAGCAGGTGCGGCTGGGCGGCACCGAAGTGCCCCCGGGCGAGCCCACCCACGCCCATGTCGAACGGATCCTCGGCGAGTTGGCGCCCAGGCTGACCGCACTGGCCCGCGCCGAGCAGCTGACCCTCGCCACGCTGGCGCAGGGGGCCTGGTTCATCGTGCTGGGCCGCTTCCTCGGCCGTACGGATCTCACCTGCGGGATCACCATGGCGCACCGGCCCCCCGACCTGGTCGGGTCCCAGGACATCCTCGGCCCCATGATCGCCACCCTGCCGCTGCGCCGGAGGCTGGAGCCCACGGCGGCGCTGCGGCCCTGGCTGCGGGGGTTCGGCCGGCATGTCATCGAGGCGAGCGGCCACAGCGCCGTACCGCTGCCCGAGACGCAGTCCCTGCTCGACACCGACTCCACCGCACCGGTGCTCCAGAGCAGCGTCTCCTACGAGAACGTGCCCATGCCGGACTTCGACCTGGCGGACGTCGGGGCGGAGATGACCGAACTCGTCTACGACGGCCGGCCCCACTTCCCGATCACCATGGTGATCATGCCGGGCGAGGAGATGCCGCTGCGGATCGTCCACGACCGCCGAAGCGTCTCCGACGAGGTGGCGGAACGCATCGCCGACGACGTCGTCGCCGTACTGACCCAGGCCATCGAACGCCCGGACGTCACCCTGGCGGAGCTGACCTTCCCGAGCACCCCGCACCCCGAGACCACCCCCCTCACCGAGCCCGGCACCGAGACCCTGCACGACACCTTCCGACGCCATGCCCGTCAGCACCCCGAGGCGCCCGCCGTGAGCTGCGGAACCCGCACCCTCACCTACCGCGAGCTGGACGCCTACTCCGACCGGATCGCCGCCACCCTGCACCGGCGGTGCCCCGGCGTGAGCCGGGTGGGCCTCTGCCTGCCCCGCTCCATCGACCTCATCGCCGCCATGATCGGCGTCTTCAAGGCCGGCGCGGCCTATGTCCCCCTGGACCCGGAGTACCCGGCGGACCGGCTGGCCGACGTACTGTCCGACTCCGGCGCCGAGTTGGTCCTCACCGCCGGACCGCCGGACGAAGCCCTCCGGCTGGACAAGGCCCACGTCGTCACCCTCACCGACGCGAACCAGCAAGCCGCCGACACCCCTCCACCGTCCCCCTCCACTCCCGGCCCCGACACCCCCGCCTACCTCCTCTACACCTCCGGCTCGACCGGACGGCCCAAGGGCGTGCCGATCACCCATCGCCATGTCCAGAGCCTGCTGGCCGCCGGCCGCGAGGTCTTCGGCTTCACGGCCGAGGACGTGTGGACCTTCGCCCACTCCTTCGCCTTCGACTACTCGGTCTGGGAGATCTGGGGCGCCCTGGGCAACGGCGCCTCACTGGTCGTCGTGGACCGGGAGACCGTACGCGAACCGCGCACCCTGGCCCGGCTGATCACCGAGGAGCGGGTGACGGTGCTCAGCCAGACCCCCTCGCTCTTCGAGCACCTGGTGCCCGAACTGCCCGACGACACCGCGCTGCGCCGGGTCTTCCTGGGCGGCGACCGACTGGAACCCGCCCTTCTCCGCCCCTGGTTCGACCGGTTCGCCGACACCGGTATCCAGCTCTACAACCTCTACGGGGTCACCGAGGCCACCGTGGTCTCCACCTACCACCTGGTACGCGAGGAGGAGGTACGCGCCGAGCAGCCGATCCCGATCGGCCGCGCCCTGCCCAACCAGCGGGCGTACCTGCTCGACGCCCACGACCGCCCGGTACCGCCGGGCGCCACCGGCCAGTTGTGTGTGGCTGGGTACGCGGTCGCCGCCGGCTACCACGACCGCGACACCCTCACCGCCGAGCGCTTCACCACCGACCCGTTGGCCGCTCCTCTCCCCATGTACCGCACCGGCGACCTCGCCACCACCACCCCTCAGGGGGAGCTCCGCTTCCTCGGCCGCGCCGACGCGCAGGTCAAGGTACGCGGCTTCCGCGTCGAACCGGGCGAGATCGAGGCCGCGTTGCGCGAACTGCCCGGTGTGCGATCGGCGGTGGTCGCCGTGCACGGCACCGGCGGGGCGCAGCGGCTCGTCGGCTACGCCGTACCCGACGACCCCGCCCCCGCGCCCGCCGAATCCCTCCGCGACCTCCTCCACGCCCGCCTGCCCGAGCACATGATCCCGGTAGCGGTGCACTGGATCGACCGGATCCCCACCACCCCCGGCGGCAAGGTGGACATCGCCGCCCTCCCCGCCCCGGACACCGCGGCGGCCAAGGCGTTCACCGTCCCCGGCACCGACCCCGAACGACTGCTCGCCCGCCTGCTCTCCGAAGTCCTCGAACTTCCCGAGATCGGCGCAGGCGACGCGCCGGCCGAGCTGGGCCTGCACTCACTCGCCGCGATGCGGCTCACCGCCCGGCTGCGCAAGGAGTACGCACTCGATCTGCCCGTGAGGGAACTGCTGGCCGGCCGCACGGTGGCCGAGCTGGCGAGCGCGCTGGGAGCCCTTCACCCGGCCACGGCAGAGGAGACCCGGTGACCACGACCCCCGACCACCCGGACCACCCGGACAACCGGAAGTGGCGCGAGCACGTCCGCCGGTTCGCCGAGCAGGAGATCGCCCCGCTCTCCGCCACCATGGACAAGACGGCCACACTTGACCCCACGCTCCGTCAGCGCCTCTTCTCATCCGGCCTGATGTCGGTGGAGATCCCCCGCGGCTACGGCGGTGCCGGCGGCACCCTCTGCCAGCTGATCCTCACCATCGAGGAGGTGGCCCGGGTGGACCCCGGCGTCGCCGTCGGCATCCATGTGCACAATGTCCTCGTCGCCGGAACCCTGCTGCGGCACGCCTCCGGCGACCAGCGCCGGCAGTACCTACCCCAGCTGGCCACCAGCAGGATCGGCGCCTTCGCCCTCTCCGAGGAGCAGGCCGGCAGCGACGCCTTCGCCCTCGCCACCACCGCCCGGCACGAGGGCACCGGCTATCTCCTCACTGGCCGCAAACGCTGGACCAGCAACGCCCGCAACGCCGATCTGCTGCTCGCCTTCGCCCTCCTGGACGACGGCGGCCCCACCGCCTTCGTCGTCCCCGTCGACGCGCCCGGAGTCTCCCTGGACCACCGGGTCGAGCAGCTGGGGGTACGGGCGGCGGCCACCTCGGACGTGGTCTTCGACCGGACCCCGGTCCGTACCGCCCAGCGCGTCGGCCCGCCCGGCGGCGGGCAGACCGTGGCGATGGCCGGACTGGACCTCGGCCGGCTCGGCATCGCCGCCCAGATGGTCGGGCTCGCCCAGGGGGCCCTGGAAGCGGCCGTCGGCTACAGCCGGCACCGGGAGCAGTTCGGCAGCCGGATCGCCGACTACCAGGGCGTGCAATTCCCCCTGGCCGCGGCAGCCGCCCACCTGGCCGCAGCCCGAGCCCTCCTCTACCAGGCCGTCGACCTCTGCACCCGCGGCACCGACCCCGTCGAACTGATGCGGCTGACCGCCATGGCGAAGTACGTCGCCTCCGAGGTGGCCGAACGGGCGGCCTCGGTGGCCGTGGAGACCCTCGGCGGCAACGGCTACACCGACGCCTACCCCGTGGAGCGGTTCTACCGGGACGCCAAGGCCGGCAAGATCTACGAGGGCACCTCCAACGTCCTGCTCCGCACCATCGCCTCGACCCTGATCGGGACGGGCCGCCATGACTGAGCCCCTGCGCCTGCTCTGCTTCCCCTACGCGGGCGGCAACGCCCAGAACTACGTCCGCTGGCGCCGCCACCTGGAACCGGACATCGAGGTCCGCCCCATGCAACTGCCCGGCCACGGCGAGCGGATCAGCGAACCGCCCCGCCACCGCTGGGACGACCTCCTAGCCGACATCCGCACCAGACTCCCCAGTCCGACCGACCGCCCCATCGCCCTCTTCGGCCACAGCCTCGGCGCCCTGCTCGCCTTCGAATGCGCCCACATCCTGGTGGCCGAGCACGGTGTCCAGCCGGTGCGCCTCCTGGTCTCCGGCCACCGGGCGCCCCACCTCCCCCTGCGCGAGGAGGTCCTGCACCACCTCCCCGACCCCGAGTTCCTGGCCCGCCTCAGCGAACGCTCCCGCACCCTGCGCGCGCTGACCGACCCCGGGTTCCGCAAGCTCCTCCTACCCATGCTGCGCGCCGACTTCACCGCCTCCGAGACCTACACCCACACGGAGCGGCCCCCGCTGACCTGCCCGATCACCGCCCTGGCCGGCGAGCAGGACGAGGACGCCCGGCTACCGGAGGTCGCCGCCTGGCAGAAGCAGACCACCGGCCCCTTCGAGCTGACCCCCTTCCCGGGCGACCACTTCTTCATCGACGACGCCTGGCAGGCCGTGGCGGCCACGGTCGGCGACCGGCTGCGCACGCACGCGGGGAGCACACCGAGGTGAGGGCGGCAGGCGTACGTCACGAGTACGCAAAGACCCCCCGGGACGCGAACCTGCCACTGGCCGAAAGGCGTCCTCAGCCGCGAACATCGTGCGCAACGAGGGCCGGCTGGGGAGCGGGCCCGCCAAGGGGGGACCCGCCATGGCAGACAGCCGGACGAGAACCGGGACGGCGGCGCGGCCGAGACCGCGCGGGGCGTGGACGATGGTGGCCGGTACGTGTCTGGCCGGAGTCATGGTGCTGGCGTTGACCGGTTGCGAGGGGGACGAGACGGGAGCGGCGGGAACCCCGAGCACGCAGCCGGCATCCACCTCCACCGAGCCCGGCGCGGAGGCCTCTCCCTCGACAGACGCCACCACCGGTGCCGCGCCCACCGGCTCGCCGTCGCCCGCAGGCGACGCCACCACCCCGTCCCCGCCCGCCGCCACGCCCACCGCAGCGGCCAAGCCGGCCGCCTCGCCCACACCGTCACCGTCCGCCAAGGGCGGCGATGGGGCGGACGACGGCTGCGACCACAAGATGCCGATCTCACCGGACGAGCTCGCCGTCTACCGCTACACCCCTGAGGGAGGGAGCCTCAGCCTGATCGTCAAGTACGGCAACTGGGGCTGCCCCGAGCTGGACACCGACGGGCCGCCCTTCGAGACGGTCGGCAAGGAGATCTGGCAGCCGCTCGACCAGGCCGCCCAGATCACGGTGACGACCCCGATCGTGGCGAGCACGGAGAACCAGCCCATCGGGGTCCAGGAGTTCATCGACTGGCTGGACGCGCACCCCGACAGCGGGCTGGTGTTCGCGTACCACCTCGGCACCGACGGCGCCATCGACCGTCTCGACCAGGTCTTCACTCCCTGACGCCGCCGCACCCCACCCCAACCCACCGAGCGGCAGGTCGGACGGAGCACGGCGGCACCCAGGTGTCAGATGTCCCGGAAGAGACCAGCCAGCGCGTTGACCTGCCATGATGAGGGGTCTTTGGTCGCTGACCTGCGCAAATGGTCTTTCAGTTGTTTCACGCTCGTGCCGGTTGGTGAAGCCGGAAGTCCCAGAAAAGTCCCAGAGAACTCCTACGACTGCCGGACACCTGTCGGTTCTCCTCGTCGCAGGACAGGACAAGATGGGCGGGGCCGGGGCTATGCGCTGGAGGTCGGCTTTGTTCCTACGCGGCAATGGGCGGCTCACCTCCGTCCGCTGGGTGTGCCGGTTCGGCTTCGCCCTGTCGCCTCCGCTCTCCGCACCGTCTTCGCCGCATGGTCAGCTGAGTCGGCCAGGTTCCGGAGCGAGCGGGAGTCCGGCTGATGAACGTCCGTAACGTGGCCGCGAGGTGTGCTGCTTGGTGCTCGCGCGGAAGGTAGTGCTCTGGAGACACGGTCGGCTCCTCGGGGAGGGGCGCTGGGCGCGCTGCGCTCACTGCGGCAGCGGGGCTGACATGTCGGGCGGAAACAACACGCCGCCCCACCCGAACCGGGCAGAGGGCTCCGGCGCCAGGTGACGCAGCGAGGTGCGGTCAGCGGTGTCCGATAGATCACGCTTCATGCTTACTGCGGCAGGAGAAATGCTCGGGCAGCCCTTCGAGGTCCTGGAAGGCTTGCGCCTGGTCCTTGGCCCGCTTCAGGAACAGCGCCTTGCGGGTGGCGTTCGTCTCGGTGCGGTAGCTGGCGATGCAGCCGAGACCGAACTGGATCTGCCCCACGGGGTGGTCGTATCCCACGGGGCCCGGCTTCGGAGTGCTGCTGGTGGTGGGCTTCCAGTACATGTACGCACCCTGGGTGTTCAGGTGGTGCACGGACGGCAGGGGAGGGGGCACGTTCTCCCACGTCGTCGGCCGGTTGCGCCAAGGCCGCAGGCTCTCGGGGAGGTCCTTGACCATCGTGAAGCCGGCGCGCTTGAACTTGAACGGCATGGTGGTCGGTATGTCCTTCTCGACCACCCGGGGGGTTCGGCTTGCCGTCCGCGTACGGGATGCGGCGCGGCGTGCTCGGTACGGAGGCGTAACCGTCGTCGAGCGGGTCCGGCAGCGGGGGCAGGGGCATCTGGTACGCCCCACCGGTGCCACCGGGCACGCTCAGCGCTAGCGACCGCGGCATGTTGCCGAACGGTCGGGCGTCGGCTTGTCGAAGACGCCCGTCGCCATCGCGGTGAACGTCCCGCCACCGACGACGGCCGCACCGGCGGCGTGCCGCCCGCCAAGCGTATGAACCGTCTACGGCCGACGGCGGCACGCCTCTTAACCGGACATGACTGTGTACCCCCCAAGGGCAGTTCAATGGCGAATGTGGATCGTATGTGAAAAGTGAGAAGATCCCATAGTCGGATCCGTGTGATGCCGCCGACTGCCAAATCCCGGCCTATGGCGGCGTGCTGGCGTCGGTGAGGTGTCCGAATCCCGCCGATCGGGATCAGGCCCGGCCCGCACCCTGCCCATCGGTGGTGACGCTCGTGGCAGGGACCCAGTAGCCGGTCAGCGCCCCTGCGGTGATCCGGTACATCGGCCGTCCGTTGACAATCGACTGGCGGTCGCTGGGGGCGTTGGACGGGGTGGCGAACGAGATCGTCTTGATGGATGCCGCGACCCCATCCTCCGTGAACCGGTAGACCTCCACGGCCTCGTTCCCTCCGGGGAACGTGAGGGTGCGCTGCGGCAAAGGCGGCGGCTGAGGCACGCCAGGCAGCTACGGACGCGGAAAAGTGGTCCAGGCAGGCTTCGGCTTCGGCACAGGATGCGCAGGACTTCGCTCGTGACGCCGCACAGTCGGCCACAGCCGCAGATAAGTCGGCCGCAGACGCACAAGCCTCGGCCAAGACAGCGGCCACGGCAGCATCGGCCGCCCGCACCGCGAGCCGACAAGCCAACTATTCGGCCAATCAAGCCATCAGTTCAGCACACTCCGCAGTGACCGCAGCCAATAGCGCACAGGCCGCAGCCGACCGCGCATACGCCGACTCCATCGCTGCGGGCAAGTCCGCCAGCGAGGCGAAGGCCGCTGCTTCCGAGGCCCAAAGCATTGCCGAGCAGAAGCGACAGGACGAAATTTCCGCAGAAGCAGCCCAAGCCGCAGAGCAGGCTCGCCAGAACCAGGCGAACAAAATTGACCCCGGCAACACCGCAAGCAACGACGCGGTCAGCATAGGCGACATCAAGGACGAATAGACGTCGAGTGCCGCCTCAGCGGCCACAACCACTGCGAAGATCAGCGCGGGTCTCGGCATGGCGGCGGTCGCCGTCGCGTTCGTCCCGGGCGGACAACTGCTGGCCGCCGGCCTCGGCGCCGCCTCGCTCGTCTTCGCCGGTATCAGCACGCTGTACAACGCCAAGGCGTACGGCTGGGGCAGCGACCAGTTTTACACCGGGGCCGCAGGCATGGCACTGAGTATCGGCCTCGGTGCTGTGGGTAGTCTGGCTGGCTCCATGGCCGCCACCAACATCGGCAAGAACGTGATCAAGGGCGCGCACGACACGGTTTCCTCCATCGTCGGCTGGTTCACGGCGTAGGGGCAGCGGTCATCTTGATTGGCGGCGAGGCGACACCCTCGCCGCCAATCTGAACGAGAGGGCCAGCCGGGCCCTCCTGTAACGAGAGAGTATTGATGCTAGACAAAACCTCACCGTTGTGGTGGATATTCGCAGCGGCCAGTGTCGCTCTCTACCTTTCTGTGATGTTTCCGGGCATGGTCAATACGCGGCAGAAGGTCTTCGTCTCCTGTGGTCCTGCGGCGACGTTCATAGCCGCGGTTCTCTATAGTTATGTCAACAAATGGCCGATCACCGACTTGCTGCCCCTCTACTGCGCTATCAACTTGGCGCTGGCCGCGGGTGTCATCGGTCATTGGAAGGCGCTTCACGAATATATGGCCGAACGAGCCGAAGACCCCACCAAGGGCGATGACGGAACGGCCACCCCGTGGATCTTGCAAATGGCTTTCACGCTGCCGGTATTCATGGGTGCCGCATTCTGGTACATGAATAATTCCTGAGCGTTCAGTGAGCTTCTTCGAGTTGGCCACCGATCGGGTGATGGGCCGTGACGCGCAACGAGCGAGGCCCCCGAGTTGTTGATCGAGATGTCTGACGTCTCAATCACGCCGCCCCGGGGGCCCCGTTGGTCATCTATCCTGCAGCACTCGACCTGGCGCATGCACTCATGGAGTGAGTCTCAATGATGGTGTCAAGCCGATTGGGTGGCTGGTGGTGTGAGCGTGAAGTGCCTCTTGTCACGGAGCATGGCCCAGAGGACGTCGACTCGGCGACGCGCGAGGGCGAGCAGTGCCTGGGTGTGGATCAGTCCTTCGGCGCGCTTCTTGAGGTAATGGTCCCGGGATGGGCCGGGGCGCATCATGGCGGTTTGGGCGGCCGTGTAGAAGACGTGCCGCAGGCGGCGGTGGTAGCCGGGCGGCGGCGCGCTGCGTCGGCGTGGGCAAGTGCCGGTCCTCCGAGGGAGGGGTGATGTGCCCCAGCTACCGGGCCACCCAGCAGGAGGAGCACTCCACCCGGGGACGCGCCCGCCTGCTGTTCGAGATGGTGCGCAACGACTCGCCGATGGAAGCGACCTGGCGTTCGCCGGAAGTACGGGGGGCCCTCAGGGCACGCAGCAGGCCACCATTCTGCGGGCCGCGGCGAGGCCAAGGCGGTGGAGCGGGCGTTCCAGGCGGTCCACCGCAACAACGCCGACCCTAAGATCCTGGCCCACAAGTACCTGGAGACCCTTACCCACCTGGCGCAGAGCGACAACAACACGTTCTGGGTGATCCCGGGTGAGCTGACCGAGGCGGTGCGGGCCGTGACCAGCGCGTTCGGCGACGGACTTGAGCGGTCGGCGACGGACTTGAGCGGTCGGGCGCATCCGGGGGAGACGGGCGATCCCGAAGCGGACGACCGGGCGGCCGGGGGCTCGGCTTCGGAACTCCGGGCCTGCATCGCCACCACTCGACGCCGCCGCAGCGGCCGACGAGGTGGCGATGCAGGCCGCCTCCGCGGTGAGCGATGCGAAGGCCGAGGCCGCCGGGAAGATGTTCGGTTGCCCCAAGCCGCGCGCGGCGAGCCGGGCAATCTGTCCAGTCCCCGTGCTCTACTCCAAGGAGCTTCTCCGTGACCGCAGTTACTGAAAAAGGAACGCTTCTTCTGACTGATCGGCAGTGCTTTTCGACTCTGGACTAGGCCGCGGCGCAGCCGCAGAACGGACCCACGCTGAGGGCCTTGCTGGCGTCCATTGCTCTCGCCGCGCTGCGACCGGAGGAGGCGCTGATGCTACGAGTGGGAGAAGTGGAACTCGACGATGACGGGCACGGCTTCCTGCTGGTCCACTCGCGGCGGCGAGAGAGCCGCGTAGAGGGCGCCGACGCCCCGTCCACCGTGCGGCACGTTCCTGTAGGCCGGGCCTTGGTCGCGATCTTGAGGGAGCAGATCGCTCGTCGCAGCCTCGGCCCCGACGATCTGGTATTCGTTCTGGACGACGGGCGACCGCTGACCGCACCCGCCTACCGGAACGTTTGGCGCCAGGCGCGGGCGGCGGTGCTGGAAGCTCATCAGGTCGGTTCGCCGCTCGGCAGTACCGTCTCCGCTCTGCGCGATGCGCGTATCGCAGCATGGCTGCGGAACGGTGACCAGGCCGCAGCGCACATCGTCACGGTCGCCGAGTGCGCCGGCATGGACGCGCCTCGCCGAACGCTTCGCGTACTGCCTCCGGAAGCCGACACCGGCCGAGATCCCCTGGCACCTGCTCGAAGAGGACATCGGCCTTCCTGGGGCGGTCGGGCGAGCCGATGGGTGCCGCACTCCGACCCTAGCTTGAAGCCCACTGACGGCTCCTCCGTGGATTCCCTTCTTGAATCACCCCAGCCACCGGGCGGCCGGTGAACGGGCATCCCGTCCGCCCGTCGCGTTCCCTGTCGCACCTCACAGAAGATCACCGATGCCTGCGCGCCCCGTGCTCGGTACCTCCGCTGCCCCCTCTTCTCCGGCTGCTGTACGCACGGCGTTCCTGACCGTGAAGGACGCCGCCGACTATTCGGCCTCTCACCCCACACGCTCTACGTCTGGCGCCACCGTCGCCAGGGACCCCCGAGCTTCCGTATGGGAACCCGCGGTCGCGTCATGTACCGGCTCGAAGCGCTCGACGCCTGGGTCCGCGAACAGGAACAGGCCGACTCCCGCTCCAACCCGGCCCTCAACCCACTCAACGCCCCACCTCAGGAGCGATTGACGCGATTGCTCAGCGCCTGACGCCTTCAGCGCCATAGAGCGCCGTCTCCACCTTCTAGGGCAAGGAGTTCCACCTGGCCGGCTACATAGAAGACCGATGGTTGAAGAAGCGACCGAACCCGAAAACCGCCAAACGCGACCGCACCGCCATGTACGGCAAGTGCACCCGATACCGCGTCAAGGGCATCTCCGGCGTCAAGGACCGTTCCTTCGACGCCCTCCAGGACGCCAAGACCTGGCTCGCCCAGGCCCAGACCGACGCACGCCGTGGCGAGTTCGTCGATCCCCGCGACGGGGCCATCTCATTCAAGGACTACATCGCCACCCACTGGTGGCCCACCCAGAGCGGGGACCCGTCCACGATCGAGCGGATCGAGCAGAGGGTGCGTCGGCACATCGTTCCCCACCTGGGTGCTCAGCCGCTCAACGCCATCGGTACGGAAGTCCTGCGCCATTGGAAGAAGGGGGCTGGAGAAGGACCTCGGTCCGACTACTATCCGTCTGGTCTGGGGGACGCTTTCCAGCGTCCTCCAGGCGGCCGTCGAGGACCGTCGCCTCGGACGCAACCCATGCCGGTCCAGCACGGTCGGCCCTCCGGCTGCCGCCCCCGGCAGGGTCGAGGCGTGGCGGCCCGAACGGGTCCTGGCCGTACGGGAGGCCCTGCCGGATCGCTACCGGCTCCTCCTCGTGATCGGAGCAGGTCTTGGGCTGCGCCAAGGGGAGGCGCTCGGTCTCTCAGCGGACGACATCGACTTCGAGAACGAGGTCGTGCACGTCCGGCGGCAGGTCAAGATGGTGCGGGCGAAGCTGTGTTTCGCGCTCCCGAAGGGGAAGGTCCGGAACGTGCCGCTGCCGGCCAGTGTGGCTCGGGCCATCCGGCAGCACATGAAGGAGTTCGCGCCGGTGCCGGTCACGCTGCCCTGGGACGACCCGACTCCGGCCGAGACGCCGGTGGGGGCCAAGCACCGGCGGCCGAGGACGTACAACCTCCTGGTCACGGGACGCGAGCGGAAGGCCATCAACCGGAACTACTTCAACTCCTACGTGTGGAAGCCCGCTCTGGCCACGGCGGGTGTGATCGCCCCGCTGGACGAGGCCAGCACCGACGGTTCTCGCGTGTGGGAGCCGTCCCGGGAGCACGGCTTTCACGCCCTGCGCCACTTCTTCGCCTCCGAGGAACTGGAGGCTGGCGAATCGGTTGTTTCCCTGGCACGGTGGTTGGGGCACTCAGATCCCGGGTTCACGCTGCGGAAGTATTCCCACTTCCTGCCCCGCGCCGGCGCATGGGGCAGCGCCGCCATCGACGCGATCTTCGCGTAGCTGCGGCCGTGGCCGGTCGGCAGAGCCTGTGGAGTGTGGCTCGTAGCCCGCTGCGGGGCCCAAAGTCCCAGAGAAGTCCCAGACATGCCGCCGCACCCCTCCCTGACCCGCTAAATAGCAGGTCAGACGGGGTGCGGCGGCATCGTCGTGTCAAATGTCCCGGAAGATCTCGATCTGCGCGCCCACCGAGTTCAGCCGCTCGGCCAGGTCCTCGTAGCCGCGGTTGATGACATAGACGTTGCGGAGCACCGAGGTGCCCTCGGCGGCCATCATCGCCAGCAGCACGACCACGGCCGGACGCAGCGCCGGGGGGCACATCATCTCGGCGGCGCGCCAGCGGGTGGGGCCCTCGACCAGGACGCGGTGGGGGTCCAGGAGCTGGAGGCGGCCGCCGAGGCGGTTGAGGTCGGTGAGGTAGATGGCCCGGTTGTCGTAGACCCAGTCGTGGATGAGGGTCTGGCCCTGCGCGGTGGCCGCGATGGCCGCGAAGAAGGGCACGTTGTCGATGTTCAGGCCCGGGAACGGCATGGGGTGGATCTTGTCGATCGGCGCCTCCAGTTTGGACGGGCGGACCGTGAGGTCGACCAGGCGGGTGCGGCCGTTGTCGGCGGCGTACTCGCCGGAGCGGTCGTGGTCCAGGCCCATCTCCTCCAGGACCGCCAGCTCGATCTCCAGGAACTCGATGGGCACCCGGCGGATCGTCAGCTCCGACTCGGTGACCACCGCGGCGGCCAGCAGGCTCATCGCCTCGACCGGGTCCTCGGAGGGGGAGTAGTCCACGTCCACGTCGATCCGGGGGACGCCGTGGACGGTGAGGGTGGTGGTGCCGATGCCCTCGACCCGGACGCCCAGGGCTTCGAGGAAGAAGCAGAGGTCCTGGACCATGTAGTTGGAGGAGGCGTTGCGGATGACGGTGGTGCCGTCGTGGCGGGCGGCGGCGAGGAGGGCGTTCTCGGTGACGGTGTCCCCGCGCTCGGTGAGGACGATGGGGCGGTCGGGGACCACGTCCCGGTCGACCTCGGCGTGGTACAGGCCCTCGGTGGCGGTGATGTCCAGGCCGAACCGGCGGAGCGCGATCATATGCGGCTCGATGGTGCGGGTGCCCAGGTCGCAGCCGCCCGCGTAGGGCAGCTTGAACTGGCGCAGCCGGTGCAGCAGCGGGCCGAGGAACATGATGATGGAGCGGGTGCGGCGGGCCGCGTCGGCGTCGATGGCGGCCATGTCCAGGTGACCGGGCGGGATGATCTCCAGGTCCAGGCCGTCGTTGATCCAGCGGGTGCGGACGCCGATGGAGTTGAGGACTTCGAGGAGGCGGTAGACCTCCTCGATGCGGGCGACCCGGCGCAGAGTGGTGCGGCCCTTGTTGAGGAGGGAGGCGCACAGCAGGGCGACACAGGCGTTCTTGCTGGTCTTGACGTCGATGGCGCCGGAGAGCCGGCGGCCGCCGACCACCCGCAGATGCATGGGCCCCGAGTAGCCGAGGGACACGATTTCGCTGTCGAGCGCCTCACCGATGCGCGCGATCATCTCAAGGCTGATGTTCTGGTTGCCGCGCTCGATGCGGTTGACGGCGCTCTGACTGGTGGCCAGCGCCTCGGCGAGCTGCGTCTGCGTCCAGCCGCGATGCTGGCGGGCGTCACGGATGAGCTTGCCGATGCGTACGAGGTAGTCGTCTGACATGGCGGCAGGTTATCTCAGATATGAGATGACTTCGCGCCGGGGGTGGTCCAACGGGTGACGGCCGAAAGGGTCACCGCGGTGGGCATGTCCCGGCCTCATGGTGGGGCGGGGGAGAGGGGCGCGCACGCTGGGGCCGGCCGGACGGGTGGCAGGGGTGGCGGTACGGGGCGGGGTGGCGGGGTACCCGGGACGGGAGGCCGCGCGGGGCGGCGCGGTGCGACCGGCGCCTTGCCTTCCGGCGTATCCCTGACGGGAGGCGGGCTGGCTTTCCGGCATGCCTGTGAGGGAGGGCAGGCCGGATGGCGCCGGTCACACGCGTCCGGGCATGACCGCGCCGCGGTCATGTACTAGAGTTATCTCGACATCGAGATATCTGTCGGAAGGCGCACCGCAGCGGCACCGCGGCCACGCCGACCCGGTAAGGGTTGCCTAACTAAGTCTTACCTTAGCGGATCGGCGAAGAGTCGTCGCGGCAGGATGCGGTGGGAACGCGCACATTGAAGAAGGAGACTGTCGTGTCGGCGAACAGCTTCGACGCCCGCAGCACGCTGCGCGTGGGCGACGAGTCGTACGAGATCTTCAGGCTGGACAAGGTCGAGGGCTCCGCGCGCCTCCCGTACAGCCTGAAGGTCCTGCTGGAGAACCTGCTCCGCACCGAGGACGGCGCGAACATCACCGCCGACCACATCCGCGCCCTGGGCGAGTGGGACTCGCAGGCCCAGCCCAGCCAGGAGATCCAGTTCACCCCGGCCCGGGTGATCATGCAGGACTTCACCGGTGTCCCCTGTGTGGTGGACCTCGCCACCATGCGCGAGGCCGTCAAGGAGCTCGGCGGCGACCCGGCGAAGATCAACCCGCTCGCCCCGGCCGAGCTGGTCATCGACCACTCCGTCATCGCCGACAAGTTCGGCACCGCCGACGCCTTCGGCCAGAACGTCGAGCTGGAGTACGGCCGCAACAAGGAGCGCTACCAGTTCCTGCGCTGGGGCCAGACCGCGTTCGACGAGTTCAAGGTCGTCCCGCCCGGCACCGGCATCGTCCACCAGGTCAACATCGAGCACCTGGCCCGCACGGTCATGGTGCGCAACGGCCAGGCCTACCCGGACACCCTGGTCGGCACCGACTCGCACACCACCATGGTCAACGGCCTCGGTGTGCTCGGCTGGGGCGTCGGCGGCATCGAGGCCGAGGCCGCCATGCTCGGCCAGCCGGTCTCCATGCTGATCCCGCGCGTCGTCGGCTTCAAGCTGACCGGCGAGCTCAAGCCCGGCACCACCGCCACCGACCTGGTGCTCACCATCACCGAGATGCTGCGCAAGCACGGCGTCGTCGGCAAGTTCGTGGAGTTCTACGGCGAGGGCGTGGCCGCCACCTCGCTCGCCAACCGCGCCACCATCGGCAACATGTCGCCGGAGTTCGGCTCCACCGCCGCGATCTTCCCGATCGACGGCGAGACGCTCAACTACCTCAAGCTCACCGGCCGCAGCGAGCAGCAGGTCGCCCTGGTCGAGGCGTACGCCAAGGAGCAGGGCCTCTGGCTCGACCCGGCCGCCGAGCCGGACTTCTCCGAGAAGCTGGAGCTGGACCTCTCCACCGTCGTCCCCTCCATCGCCGGCCCCAAGCGCCCCCAGGACCGCATCGTCCTGGCCGAGGCCGCCGAGAAGTTCGCCTCCGACGTCCTCAACTACGTGGACTCCGTCGACGAGGCGGGCAAGGAGTCCTTCCCGGCCTCCGACGCCCCCGCGCACAGCGACGGCGTGCCGAGCAACCCGGTCACCGTCACCGCCCCCGACGGCTCGACCTACGAGCTCGACCACGGCGCGGTCACCGTCGCGGCCATCACCTCCTGCACCAACACCTCCAACCCGTACGTCATGGTCGCCGCCGCGCTGGTGGCCAAGAAGGCGGTGGAGAAGGGCCTGACCCGCAAGCCCTGGGTCAAGACCACCCTGGCCCCCGGCTCCAAGGTCGTCACCGACTACTTCGACAAGGCGGGCCTCACCCCGTACCTCGACAAGGTCGGCTTCAACCTGGTCGGCTACGGCTGCACCACCTGCATCGGCAACTCCGGCCCGCTGCCGGAGGAGGTCTCCAAGGCCGTCAACGACCACGACCTGGCCGTCACCTCGGTGCTCTCCGGCAACCGCAACTTCGAGGGCCGGATCAACCCCGACGTCAAGATGAACTACCTGGCCTCCCCGCCGCTGGTCGTCGCCTACGCGCTGGCCGGCTCGATGAAGGTGGACATCACCCGCGACGCGCTCGGCCTGGACACCGAGGGCAAGCCGGTCCACCTCGCGGACATCTGGCCCACCGAGGCCGAGGTCAACGACGTCGTCGCCAACGCCATCGGCGAGGACATGTTCAACAGCTCGTACGCGGACGTCTTCGCGGGTGACGCCCAGTGGCAGGCGCTGTCCATCCCGACCGGCAACACCTTCGAGTGGGACAGCGAGTCCACCTACGTCCGCAAGCCCCCGTACTTCGAGGGCATGGAGATGGAGCCGTCCCCGGTCGGCGACATCAGCGGCGCCCGGGTGCTGGCCAAGCTGGGCGACTCGGTCACCACCGACCACATCTCCCCGGCCGGCGCCATCAAGGCCGACACCCCGGCCGGCACGTACCTCACCGAGCACGGTGTGGAGCGCCGCGACTTCAACAGCTACGGCTCCCGCCGCGGCAACCACGAGGTCATGATCCGCGGCACCTTCGCCAACATCCGCCTGCGCAACCAGATCGCGCCGGGGACGGAAGGCGGCTACACCCGCGACTTCACGCAGAGCGACGCGCCGGTGTCGTTCATCTACGACGCCTCCCGCAACTATATCGAGCAGGACATCCCGCTCGTCGTGCTCGCGGGCAAGGAGTACGGCTCCGGCTCGTCCCGCGACTGGGCCGCCAAGGGCACCGCGCTGCTCGGCGTCAAGGCCGTCATCGCCGAGTCCTACGAGCGCATCCACCGCTCGAACCTCATCGGCATGGGCGTGCTGCCGCTGCAGTACCCCGAGGGCGGCTCCGCCCAGGAGCTCGGCCTGACCGGCGAGGAGACCTTCTCCATCACCGGCGTCACCGAGCTGAACGACGGCACCACCCCCCGTACGGTCAAGGTCACCACCGACACCGGGGTGGAGTTCGACGCGGTCGTCCGCATCGACACCCCCGGCGAGGCGGACTACTACCGCAACGGCGGCATCATGCAGTACGTGCTGCGCAACCTGATCCGCAAGTAGCAGCCGCCGCCCACCGGCCGGGCCCGCCCCGGCCGCTGGGCGGGACGGAACGGGCCCCGCCCGAGCCGCCCACGGCGGAACGCGAAGGAGCCGCACCCCTGGCGGGGGTGCGGCTCTCGCGGTCGATGGGGCAGAAAACGCGCCTGCGAGCCTGATCGCACGCGATCTGTTCCCGGAGCGGAGCTGCGCATCCTACGACGACGAAGAACCCCGCACCTGGTACAAGGGCGGGGTTCTTCTCTCCTTGAAGCCAAATCCCACGTACGGGGCAAACGTCTTCGCTCAGTGCGCGCTGCAGCGAGAATCCGACAGCTCCAGCGCGACAGGACAGACAAGCTATGAGCGATCCTCAAGCAGCGCCTGGTTCCGGACATGGAACGCTGTGAACGCGTCACGTTCCTTCCTGTAGTCATGAAAGCGGGGGAATGAAGGGAACAGATGGGCCTCGTTGCTGCAAGACGCAGAGATGAGGGTGATCTTGGACGTATCAGGGGAACTGGCCACGGTGGGGACGGCAGCCGCGTCGGCGTTGGCCGTGGCCATGACGGGGGATGGATGGCGTGGGTTCCGGGACTGGCTGGGGCGCTGGTTCGGGCGCGGAGGAGAACTGGCCACGGTTCGTCAGCTCGACCGGCTCGACCGGGACCGCGAGGCACTCCTGGCTGTACTGGAGGACGAGCGGGATGACCGCGCCGGGGACCTGGCGGCGGCATGGGCCGTGCGGCTGCAGGACGCAGTGGACGAGGATCCTCAGGCAGGCCGCGAGCTGCTCACGTATGTGAAGCAGTGGCGGGACGAGAATCCGCAGGCTGTACCGCAAGTCGGGGTGGTCAGCCAACGAGCGAAGGCCTCGGGAAAATCCCGGATCACGCAGGTGGGCCGGGACCAGATCACCTTCCGTCCGGAGCGGCGGTCATGAGCGCCGCAGCCGAGTCCGCTGAGGCACAGATCCACCAGGAGGCCGAAGCCTCCGAGAACGGCGTGGTCAAGCAGGTGGCGGGGGACTACGAGGAACATCACCACCGCTATGTGCGCGAGTGGCAGTACCTGAAGTCTGTGACGGTCGACGCGGACGAGGTTCGGCTGGTGGACCACGTGTATGTCCACGCGGAGGGGGCGTCCGCGTCGGGTGAGGGGCAGGTCGCACGGGGGGTCCGGCTGCTCAAACAGACGATGGGCCGGCACAGCGTCATTGTGCTCACCGGCCCCGACGGCACCGGGCGCCGGACCACGGCCCTGCGCGTGCTGCGCGACGCCGGGGTGGAGCCGAAGAATCTCCAGAGCCTCGTCCTGGACTGGGACCGCCCGCGCACGGAGCAGCTGCCGGCAACGCCCCAGCACGGCTTCGTGCTTGACCTGTCCGATTACAGCAGCCTCCCCGACGACTTCTACGACGGACTGAGCAGTTACCAGGAGGAAGTCTCCGCTGCGGGGGCTTACCTCGTGATCCTGGCCACCCCTGCCACCTGGCGGCCTCGGAATCGAGCGAACATCCCTCGGATCGAACACATGGCCCCTCCCGCCCTGGACGTCGCCCGGTCCCATCTGAAGGAGCTCAGGGCCGAGCGACTTTCCTGGCTGGAAGAAGCCAGCAATCTGGCCCAGCTGCTTACTTCTGCCACAGCACCCGACGACGCCGTCTGGCTCGCTGAGATCATCGCGGACGCGAAGGACAACGATCAGGAGGAGGTGAAGGGTGAGTTCGAGGGGTGGCAGAAGCATCTCCGCAAGTGGTTCAAGGATCACGACGAGGAGGAGCACCTCCGTGACCGTGCCCTGCTCATCTCGACCGCACTGCTCGACGGACATCCCGCAGATGTCGTCATGGCCGCCGCCGACCAGCTTTTTAAGCAGGTGAAGGGGAAAGTGCCGGCCGGTGGCGCCCTGGCGGGACCGGACCTGGAGACACGCCTCGAGATCATCGACGCCGCCCGGACCGAGGACGACGGCCTGTCGCTCAGCGCTGTGCGTCGCGGCCTGGACGAGGCGGTGCTGGCGCACGTCTGGGTTCAACGCCCGCATCTGCGCGGTGGACTCCTACGCTGGGCCTCGCAGATCACCATGCCGAAGGGCATCGCCGCGAAGTGCCGTCCGCAGGTCGCCGAGGCGCTCACACAGCTGGCCACGGGGCCGGGAGGCCAGGCGGTCCTGGGGATCGTCAAGGAGTGGATCGCCGCGGACAGCGAGCCGCAGCGCCGTCTGGCCGCGGGCGTGCTGGAGAGCACCGCGACGCATCCGGGTATCGGTGTGGCGGTCCGCAAGTACCTCTACGACGCCGCTGGTCAGGAGAGGCTGAGCGAGGCGCTCGCCCGGACGGTGGCCGAGGTGTGTGCGGGTCGGCTCGGACACGAGTACCCGCGCGTCGCCCTGACCCGCCTGCGGATCCTGGCGGGCCGCGGCGACCAGCGGGGTGCACAGGCTGTCGCCGCGGCCGTGCGCGACCTGGCTGCGGAGCCGGATCTCCGGTCCCTGGTTCTGGGCGAGATCGTCGACTGGGCTGAGAGCGACGATGCCAGGATCCGGGGGGCCGGCACGCGGGCCTTCCTGGCGCTGACCGAGCTGACGGGCGACGCACCGCGCGCCCTGGCGCTGGTGGAAGACCTGCGCGCCGACGACGAGACGAGTCTTCAGGACCACATCTTCGTACGAGGATGGCGTGCGGCCTGGCGTCATGAACCCGCTGCCGACGAAGCCAAGAAGTCACTGGCCGCATGGCTGGACACTCCTGCGGTCCCCGACGACCATGCGGTGGACATCACCGCGGAAGTACTGACCGGCAGCATTGTCGACGCCCGCACAGCCGATCTCCTGGTGGGCCAGAGTGCCACGACGCCGGAGGGACGGGCCCGCCGGGTCAAGGTGTTCAACCGGATCCTGCCCGCTGCCGCACAGGAGACTCCACCGCCCCAGAAGGCCGAAGACCCCGGTGGACAGTCCGCTGACGAAGGAGAGCCGGCCAAGTCCGAAGCATGAGTCTGTTCGCCCGGCGCCGCAGCGCCCCGGGGCCGTCACCCTCGGCATACGACACGGCGACGGCCCCGGTCACCCCCGAAGCGGGAACTCCCTTCAGCCTGCGCGACGAGCACATACCCAGCCGCGTACCCAGCCTCCACTTCGCCGTCGCCATCAACGGCACGTGGAACCTGGACGATGGCTCCCCACTCCAGCACCACGCACCGGACTCGCTTGCCCGAAACCATCTGCGTGAGCATGCGGCTCGTATCCTCAGGCGCCACACCGTCCTGGCCATCCCCGCTGCTCGGGACGCGGTGAACGCGGTCATCGCGCGCCCACTCGCCCCCGAACCCGGACTCACTGTGCACGGCATGGCCTGCCTGACGGTGTCGGACGCCGACCAGGCCCTCGCGCAGGAGCACCTCCGGCGCGCACAGCAAGGAGACCTGGGCCGAGAGGAGACTCGACGCCGCATCGACTTCCTCCGGGCCGTCCTGTCCGACCCCGATCAGCGCACCGTCTGGTGGATCGACCAGTACCCAGAGCGGCTCGCCGAACTCAAACAAGTACAGGACGCGGTCCGGGGGCTCACTCCGCCGCGCGATTCCACACGCGACACCGTGGAGGACGAAGTCGCCCGGTTCGTCGACCAGTTGCTCGCTGAGATGCGAACCCCGCAGCAGCGCGAGGTGCTCCTCCGGGCCCTCACCCAGACGTTGCGCGCGCTTGGCAGCACCGACCTCCAGAACGCCGCAACCCGCTGGATGCCCTCTGCCCATACCGAACCTGGAGCTGACACGCCATGAACCCACTCACGAGACGCTGGTTACTCGCCCCACTGCGCCAGTGGCACACCCTTCGCCTCATACGCCAGCACGGCCCCTCCCTGGACTATGCCACGGCCTGGGCCCTCGTCACCTTGTCCCGCAGCCCCGATGAATTCGGGTTCGTGCGACAGGCCGCACACGAGGCAGGTCCGCTCGGGGATGTGGGCCTGCACTACGACGACGGGAACAGCCTTACCGCCCGCGAGCGTGCTCGCAGACAGCGATGGCTCGAGCGACACGGCAGCACCCCGACACAACAACTGCATGTTGATGAAATGCAGATGGTGAACGCTGGACTACGAGTGGTCGACTGGGGCTCCACTCCGGACAGAGCCTGACCCCCTCACCCCCAGGCCACGCTCGGCGGTCAGCCCTCCCGGCATCGGCACGCATCAGTACGTGCTTCGCCAACTTGTCGATTGATGCGCTGATCGGCTCGGATGTCGGAGGACCTGGTCGCTGACCCGCTGTCAAACGGCCGTCGTGTGGTGTTTTCCTGTCTCGGACTTAGTTCACGCGGAGAATGGTTCCATGGAACGGCAAATCGACTTCTCGCGCGACCGGCGCATGCTGTGCGGGGCGTGCGGCCACCAGTGGCGCGTCGATCTGGACTGGACCGAACGGTGGGAGCAGGGGAAAAGACTTGCCCTGGCTGTGGCATGACCAGCGAGCATGAGGACGCGCCCCGGGTGGCGGTCGACCCCGATGACCCGGCGCTCGACGACGACCGGGTAGCGCGCTTCTTCTGGTACCACACGAGCACGCAGCCGGACTGGCCGACGCGCAACTTCGATCCGGCGGCCGTCCTGACTTCCGAGATCCGCATGATGATGGGCGGCAGTGAGCGGGTCGCCGAGTGGGCCGCGCGGCAGCGGGCGAAGGCTCTCCACATCGGCACGTACGAGGCCGCGGTCCACAACATGTTCAGGCGGATCCGTGACCAGGCCGACCGGGGCAAGCACTTCTACCTGTACCGAGTCCATCTGAGCCCGTCCGTCGTGGTTCGCGAGGGCTGGCTCATCGATCCCAGCGACTTCGTTGGCGACGTCGTCCTCGACGAGGTCTGCCCTCCAGGCGTCGACGTCGCCCGCTACCTCAACTACCACGAGGACCCCGGGGGGCTCTCCTTGGCGCTGGGACGGGGAGCGATCGCTGGCGTTCAGCAGGTCCCAGTTCCGCTCCAGGATGCCTGTGACGCCGACTGGGTGAGAGAGGCTGTCGCGGCCCTCGAGACCGCTTCCGACGCCCCCGGCCCGGCGGCCGGAAAGCTGGCCCGCTTCACGCGGCCGGCCTCGCCGCGAGCTGTCCTGGGCCGTGAGCTCGCGGCGGCGCTGGCTGGCCGTCTGCCGGTCAACCTCCGGGATCCGTTTGACTCGACCGCAGCGTTCGTCGAGGGCGACGATCCAACTCGGTGGGCGCGTCGGACCAGCGCCCTGCTCCACCTAATCTCCGACACGGGTCGCGTGGTGGCCGCGCTTGACCGGCAAGATCTCCGGGAAGTCGGAGACCGGCCCGCCCGCTCCTGAGGCTCAGGACGCCCAGAAGTCGCTGTCGGTCTGCCAGGTCGGTTCCGCGCCGAGACGAGCGAGCGGCGCTGCCTGCACCGAGGGGAACGACTGCAGCGCGCCAGGACGGCGAGGTCCACGAGATCAAGGGCCCCGACGGTGAGTGGATCTCCTACCAGGTCGCCGAACTGACGGGGGTGCGCGACCTGACCGACTGGCCCAAGGGGATGCGCCTGATTGTGCGCCGGGTCAAGCCCTCACGTCGGGACGCAAAGAAGCTGACCGACTTCGAGAAGCACACCGATGGCGCTACCAGATCGTCGCCACCGACATCCCCGCCCGCCAAGGGCTTTCCGCCGTGCCGGGCTCGAGACAGATAGGTCTGGTTCGTCGACGCCCTCTACCGCGATCACGTCGAGGTCGAGGACCGCGTGAAAGCGATCAAGCGGGTCGGCCTCGGCCTGCTGCCCTCCACTTCCTGGCCGCTGAACGCCGCCTGGAAGCTGACCGTAATCCTCGCCGCCGACCTGGACGCCTGGACGCGGCTCCTTCTCCTGCACAATGCCCCGGTGGCGGTGCGGTGGCCCGAAGCCGGGTCGGCGGCCACCGCGGCGGCGGCGCCGAAACCGGTCGCGAGCAGGACCGCGGCGGTCGCCGCGGCGACCAGGCGGACACGCGCCCGACCGCGCCACGGAGCCAGAGAGGTGGGCTACTTGTTCTCCATCAGGGATCAGAAACGAGTCATGGTGGGGAACGTTCGCGGAGGCCCACCCCGCGTGGGCGGGGCGGGCCGCTGTTCCCGCGGCGATCCCTTCCTGGGATCTTCACTGGCTGATCGAATATTTGAGGCCTGGAATCGCTACAACTGCGGCTCTCCGGCGAGTGGCTAGGGCCTCGGGGACTCCCTCCCCGCCGGGCCGAGCAGTTCGACCTCCGCGAGCACCGCGGGCCCGTCCGGCACCAGCCGGTAGCGCGGGTAGCTCCCCGGACGGTCCACCGTGAACACCCGGGTCTGCCGGTCCCAGGCGAAGGACTGGCCGGTCCGGACGTCCAGATCGCGCCATGTCGTCCCGTCCCGGGAGCCCTGGAGCCGCCAGCCGGCCGGGGCCTTCGTCCGGTCCGCCGAGGTCAGGGTGTACTGCACCGCCCGCGTCCCGGCCGCCGGTGCCGGCAGCTCCACCGACTCCACCGAGGCCGAGGTCGCCGAGGTGTCGTCGAACAGCTCACCCGCACCCGCCAGCACATCCCGCCGGGGCTCCGGCACCCGGTCGTCCTGGGTGATCGACACCGGCGCCGCCTGGGCGCCCGTGCCCCAGCCGGAGGGGCGCGGGCCCATCGCGAAGTCCAGGGTGCCGCCCCGGGCCAGCAGGTCGTGGGGGAGCGCGGTGGAGTTCCAGCGCTTGCCGTTGACCCTCAGCCCCTGGACGTAGATGTTCCGCTCGCTGTTCTTGGGCGCGCGGACCACCAGGGTGCGGCCGTTGTCCATCCGCACGGTCGCCTTGGTGAACAGCGGCGACCCCACCGCGTACTCCCCGCTGCCCATCACCAGCGGATAGAAGCCCAGCGCGGAGAAGAGCCACCAGGCCGACTGCTCGCCGTTGTCCTCGTCACCGTGGTAGCCCTGGCCGATCTCGCTGCCGGTGTAGAGGCGGGACAGCACCTCGCGCACCTTCTCCTGGGTCTTCCAGGGCTGCGAGGCCGCGTTGTACATATACGTGGCGTGGTGGGCGACCTGGTTGGAGTGCCCGTACTGGCCCATCCGCACATCCCGGGCCTCGGTCATCTCATGGATGACGCTGCCGTAGGAGCCGGTGAACTCCGGCGAGGCCGTCTCCGGGGTGGCGAAGTAGGTGTCCAGCTTCTTCGCCAGACCCGGGCGCCCGCCGTAGAGGTTGGCCAGGCCCCGGCTGTCCTGCGGGGCGGTGAAGGCGTAGCCCCAGCCGTTGGTCTCGGTGTAGTCGTAGCCCCAGATCCGCGGGTCGTACGAACCGCTGGGCACCCGCCACTTCCCCGTGAGGTCCTTGCCCTGGAAGAAGCCGGCCTCGGAGTCGAAGAGGTTGACGTAGCCCTGGGCGCGGTTGAGGAAGTAGGCCGCCTCGTCCTTGTAGCGGGGCTTCCTGGTCTTCTTGTGCAGGGCCTCGGCCATCTTCGCCAGGCCGAAGTCGTTGAGATAGCCCTCCAGCGACCAGGACAGCCCCTCATGGGTGGCGGTGGAGGCGTAGCCCTGGAACGGCGAGGTCGCCATGCCCTTGCGGCCCACCCCCGAGGACGGCGGCACCACGGTCGCGTTCTTCAGCGCCGCCTCGTACGCCGCCTCCGCGTCGAAGTCCACGCCCTTGACGTAGGCGTCGGCGAAGGCCACGTCGGAGGAGGTGCCGGTCATCAGGTCCGCGTAACCGGGCGAGGACCAGCGGGAGATCCAGCCGCCGTCCTTGTACTGCTGGACGAAGCCGTCCACCAGCTCGCCCGCTCCGCGCGGGGTGAGGAAGGAGTACGCCGGCCAGGTGGTGCGGTAGGTGTCCCAGAAGCCGTTGTTAACGTACACCTTCCCGTCGACGATCTTCGCGCCGGTCTCGGTCGGGGTGTTCTGGCCGGTGGGTGCCGAGAACGGGGAGGCGTACCGGTCCTTTCCGGCCACCTTCTCGAAGCCCGAGTTCGGGTAGAGGTAGAGCCGGTAGAGGTTGGAGTAGAGGGTGGTCAGCTGGTCGCGGGTGGCGCCCTCCACGGTGACCCTGCCCAGGATCCGGTCCCAGGCCGACTGCGCCCGCTCGCGGACCCGTTCGAAGCGGGAGCCCTCCGGCAGCTCGGCGGCGAGATTGGCCTTCGCCTGCTCCACACCGATCAGCGAGGTCGCCATCCGCAGGGTGACCGTGCGATCCGCGCCCGCGTCGAACCGGAAGTGGCCCTTCACCCCCTCGGCCGCCGAGTCGGTGACCGGCGCGTCGAAGACCCCGTACACGAACATCCGGCTCGCGCCGGTGGACAGGCCGCTCTTCACATCCGAGTAGCCGGTGAAGGAGGAGGTGGCCGGGTCCAGCGTCAGCCCCCCTTGGGTGGTGACGTTGTCGAAGACGACCGAGGCGTCCGCGCCGGGGTAGCGGAAGCGCATCATCGCGGCATGGTCGGTGGGGGTGACCTCCGCCCGCAGCCCGTTCTCGAACCGCACCCCGTAGTAGTGCGGCTTCGCCGTCTCGTTCTCGTGCCGGAACGGCAGCGCCCGCTTCACCCGGTCCGTCTCCGGCGTCCCCGACTGCGCCGAGGGCAGCAGCTGGAAGGTCTGCCGGTCGCCCATCCACGGGCTCGGCTCATGGCTGGCGGCGAGCGCCTGGACGGTCGGCAGGTTGTCGGCGTTGTTGCCGCGCGCGTACTCGTACAGCCAGCTGGTGGAGGCCGCGTTGGTCACCGGCGTCCAGAAGTTGAAGCCGTGCGGTACCGCCGTGGCCGGGAAGGTGTTGCCCCGCGAGAACGAGCCGCTGGAGTGGGTGCCGCGCACGGTGGACGCCCAGTCCGAGGGCCGCCCCGGCCGGTCCACCCGCGGCGCGGGCCGCAGCGCCAGATCGTCGATCCAGCCCTGGAACGTCGCGGGGCCCTTCGGCGCGTCGTACGCCACCAGGATCCGGTCCACCCGCTTGCCGGCCGCCACCGAGCCGATCGCCGAGGTCACCTGGTTCCACTGGTTGACGTACAGCCGCTTGGCCGCCCCCTGCCCCTGCGGGGAGAGCCCGCCGCCGTGGCTGTCCACCGCCCGCAGTCGGCTGAGGTAGGTCCCGTCGGTGAAGGCCAGGTCCACCGACACCTGCGTGGCCGGGTACTTCAGGTCCGTCTCCGCCATCGCCGGGAAGATCCGGTACGACAGCTCGGTGTCCCGCCGCACCGCGAGGTCCACGTCGAAGACCTTGTTGTACGAGTAGCCGCGGCCCTCGCCCTGGTGCGAACCGGCGTACCGCAGGGCGCGCAGCCCGGTGTAGCCGGCGTTCGACTTGGCGGTGGGGGAGCCGGCCGGGCCGCGGTCCACCCGGCTGCGCATCTCCGGCGGCACCGGGGCGTCGGTGTCTCCGTCGGAGAACTGCACATCGGCGAGCTGGACGATCGAGGAGGTCCCGGCGGTGGCGGTGATCTCCAGCCGGTAGTGCCGGTACGCGGCCGGGGAGGCGATCTCGTACGGCTTGGTCTCGAAGCGCTTGGCGAACACCTGCTTCTCGCGGGTGTCCAGCACGGTCCAACTGCTGCCGTCCGCCGAGCCCTTGAGCGTCCAGGTTCCAGGGTCGCGCTCGGCGTGGTCGTTGGCCGAGGTCAGCGCGTAGGTGGCGACCCGCACCGGCTCGTCCAGGTCGAACTCCACCCAGGCGGTGGAGGCGAAGGTGAGCCACTTGCTGCCGGGCTGGAGGTCGACCAGGTTCTCCTTGGTCTCCCCGGCGCCGGCGTTCTCACCGCTGGCCCGCAGGGCGGTCACCTTGTCGGTGACATTGCCCGGTATCCCGGTGGAGAAGCCGCCGTCCACGTTCGCCGCGAGCCGGCGGCCGGCGGCGTCCGTCTCCACGGTGTCCCGCCAGTCCGGCTGGCGCTCGTCGGCCTCGAAGGAGGTACGGAACTCGGTGGCCGGCCGCTCGGGCCGGGCGGGCAGGGCCAGCGCCGCCGAGGGGGCGACACCGGCGAGCAGCGAAGCGGCCGCCACCAGGGCGGCCGCACGGGCGAGGGGGCGGCGTCTGCCGCGCTTCGGGGGTCCGGGGCGTGTCCGCATCCGTGGGGGCCTCCTGCCGGGGGGCGCATGGACAACGTTGTCAGGAAAGAGCGCGGACACCAGTAGGGGCCAAGTGAAGGGCGGTGTCAAGGGTGTTGACGGCGCGGGTCGGCGCGGTGCGGCCGATTTTTGGCGTCCCGCACGCCATTTCGCGGTGGAATTGTCTCCGGCGCGCGCCGACCGTTGCGTACGGCACTGTTTCCGGCGAATCCCGGCTCAGGTCTCAACTCGGGAAAGGTTGCCGTATCCGGCTGCTTTCGATCTTGCTCCGGCGGCGAGAAGTGGACTATACCTGTCGGCGTCCGGGGAGGTCGCGACGCCGTCGCGGCAAGACCACCGCGCCCGCGCCCGGCCGCGTACCACGTATATCCGGTGCCTCCGCGGCATTCGGCACCGGTCGGCACGACAGAGCACGCGCACGAAACAGCACCAACGCACCACCCGGCACCAGCGCACGACTCAGCACGCGCACCACCCAGCACCAACGCACCTGCACGACCCAGCAAACGACCGCGGTGGCGGGGCCCTTCGCCCATGGGGTGAAACAGTACGGGCGACCGGTCCACCGCCTTCAGTCCCTGGAGAAGGCGAGGACTTGAGCATGGGAACCACCTCCGCACGACCCGGCCCCGACGGCGGTCTCGGCCGCCGCGACCTCATCAAGCGGTCCGCCGCGATCGGCCTGATCAGCGTCCCCGCGATGGGCCTGCTGACCTCCTGTGCCAGCGGCTCCGGCGGCGGCACCGAGAAGGTCGAGAAGGGCAAGGTCAGCAAGGACAACCCGCTCGGCGTCAACGAGAGCGCCCAGCTGGAGGTCGTCATCTTCGACGGCGGCTTCGGCCAGCAGTACGCCATCGACGCCGAGAAGAAGTACAACGAGAAGTTCCCGAAGGCCCCCAAGGTCAAGCATTCGGCCACCCAGAAGATCCAGTCCACGCTCCAGCCGAAGTTCAACGGCGGCACCCCGCCGGACCTCATCGACAACTCCGGCGCCGAGCAGATGGACATGGGCGTCCTGGTCGGCAAGAAGCAGCTGCTCGACCTCACCCCGCTGATGGACGCCCCCTCCGTCGACGACCCCGACAAGAAGGTGCGCGACACCCTGCGCCCCGGGGTTCTGGAGATGGGCCAGTTCGACGGCGAGCCGGTGTGGATCATGTACTACGCGTACACGGTCTACGGGGTCTGGTACTCCAAGACCGCGCTGGAGAAGCTGGACGCGGAGTACCCCGAGACCTGGGACCAGATGCTCGCGCTCTGCGAGAAGGCGAAGAAGCAGGGCATCGCCGGCTGGACGTACCCCGGCAAGTTCCCGTACTACCTGCCGTTCTCGCTCTACCCGTTCATCGCCAAGATCGGCGGCCGCGAGGTCCTGGACGCCATCGACAACCTGGAGCCCAACGCCTGGAAGCACCCGGCCGTCAAGGCCGCCTTCGAGGCGTACTACGAGCTCCAGCAGAAGGGGTACGTCCTCAAGGGCACCCCGGGCATGACCCACATCCAGTCGCAGACCGCCTGGACCAAGGGCAAGGCGCTGTTCATCCCCAACGGCTCCTGGGTGGAGAACGAGGCCGCGGCCACCACGCCCAAGGACTTCGAGATGGCGGTCGCCGCGCCGACCGGTCTGGACTCCTCCGACAAGCTGCCGTTCGGCACCATCTGGGCCTCCGGCGGCGAGCCGTTCATCGTCCCGGCCAAGGCGAAGAACCCCGAGGGCGGCATGGAGCAGCTGCGCATCATGCTCAGCGAGGCCTCCTCCAAGAACTTCACCCAGCAGGTCAAGTCGCTCACCGCGTTCAACGGCGGCACCGACGGGCTCAGCCTCTCCTCCGCCCTCCAGGCCGGGGTGGACGCGCTGGAGAAGGCCGGCGACAACGTGGTCAACCCGCGGCTCCAGGACTGGTACGTCAAACTCCAGAAGGAGCAGATCGGCGTCGCCGGCCTCGGCGAGATGATGGCCGGCCGCGCCACCCCGGCGGAGACCATCAAGAAGATCCAGGGCTACGCGGACGCCGCCGCCAAGGACCCCAACATCAAGCACTACAAGCACCAGTAGTCTCCGGGAGCCGCCGGTGACGGGTCGTCACCGGCGGCTCCCGCCACCGGCACGACCAGCGGTTCCAGCCCGCTCACAGAACGGGGTCGGCAGACCATGCAGCACGGCAAGTACCGGTTCATCGCCGGTTTCCTGGCACTCCCCCTCGGGTTGTACGTCCTCTTCGTCGTCTGGCCGTTCATCCAGTCGATCTACTACTCGTTCACCGACTGGACCGGGCTCAGTCCGGACTTCCGGATGATCGGAGTGGACAACTACACCCGGATGCTGGACGATCCGGTGTTCTGGAAGTCGCTCCAGCACAGTCTGCTGCTGGTCCTGGTGCTGCCGCTGGTGACCCTCGGCCTGGCGCTCTTCTTCGCCTTCATGATCAACGTCGGCGGCCGGCGGCGGAACGCGGTGGTCGCCGGCGTCCGGGGCTCGGCCTTCTACAAGATCGCCTACTTCTTCCCGCAGGTGCTCTCCATCGCGATCGTCGCCCTGCTCTTCCAGTTCGCCTTCAACCCGGACGACGGGTTGATCAACGCGACCCTGGAGGCGGTCGGCCTGGACTCGGTCCAGCCGGACTGGCTGGGCGACCCCGGGCTCGCGCTGCCCGTGGTCATGATGGTGCTGATCTGGTCCACGGTCGGCTTCTTCGTGGTGCTGTTCTCCGCCGGGATGGCCTCCATCCCCAAGGAGATCTACGAGGCCGCGCTGCTGGACGGCGCCGGGCGCGCCACCACCTTCTTCCGGGTGACCCTGCCGCTGCTGTGGGACACCGTGCAGTCCGGCTGGGTCTACATGGGCATCCTGGCGCTGGGGGCCGAGTCCTTCGCCGTCGTGCAGATCATGACCGTGGGCCCCGGCGGGCCCGACTACTCGACCACCGTCCTCCCGCTGTACGTCTACCAGGCGGCCTTCCGGGACGGGCAGGCGGCGTACGCGACGACCATCGGCGTCGCCCTCCTCGTGGTCACCCTGGCGTTCGCCGCCATCGTGATGCGGCTGGGCCGGCGCGAGCGGCTGGAGTTCTGATGAAGACCACCGAGACCCCTCCTCCCGCCCCGCTCGACGGCGCCCGGGGCCTGGCCAAGATCGACTCCGGCGCCCCCGGCCGCCCCGCAGGACGCGGCCGGGAGGGAGACAAGGGCGGCGGCGAGGGCACCGTCCTCAACGTCTTCTCGCACGGCGTCCTGGTCATCTGGGCGATCATGGTCGTGCTGCCGCTGCTCTGGGCGGTGATGACCTCGTTCAAGACCGACGACGCCATCCTCTCCTCGCCCTGGTCGCTCCCGGACTCGCTGAACTTCGAGGCCTGGGGCCGGGCCTGGAGCCAGGCCCATATGAGCGAGTACTTCCTGAACACCATCATCGTGGTGGGCGGCTCGCTGATCGGCACCCTGGTGCTCGGCTCGATGGCGGCGTACGTACTGGCCCGGTTCGAGTTCCCGGGCAACCGCTTCATCTACTACCTGTTCCTCGGCGGCAACAGCTTCCCGATCATGCTGGCGCTGGTCCCGCTGTTCTATGTGATGAACAACCTGGCCCTGCTCAACACCCTGCACGGGCTGATCCTGGTCTACATCGCGTACTCCCTCCCCTTCACCGTCTTCTTCCTCACCGCCTTCTTCCGCACCCTGCCCAGCTCGGTGGCGGAGGCCGCGCTGATCGACGGCGCCTCGCACGCCCGGACCTTCTTCCAGGTCATGCTGCCGATGGCCCGCCCCGGACTGATCAGCGTCGGCATCTTCAACTTCCTCGGCCAGTGGAACCAGTACATGCTGCCCACGGTGCTCAACACCGAGCAGGACGTGAAGGTGCTCTCCCAGGGCCTGGTGGAGCTGGCCACCAGCCAGGGCTACAAGGGCGACTGGTCCGGCCTCTTCGCCGGCCTGGTGATGGCGATGCTGCCGGTGCTCGGCGCGTACATCGTCTTCCAGCGCCAGGTGGTCTCCGGCCTGACGGCGGGCGCGCTGAAGTAGGGGAGTGCTGGGGCGGTACGGGTACGGGGACGGGGCCGGGCCTCCCGCGGGCGCGGCCCCGCGGCCGCCCGGCCCCTGTCGCCGCGTACCGGACCACGTCCTCGCCGCGTACCGGGCCCCGTCCTCGCCGGGTGCGGGGCGTCACCGCGTATCCCTCCCACCGCTCCCGGGCTTACCGTGGCGGTATGTACACCACGCGCGTCTCCCGGCGGGTGCGCGCCCCGCGCCGGGCGGTCTACCGGGCGCTGCTGGACCCCGGCGCGGTGGCCCGCTGGCGGGTGCCGGACGGCATGACCTGCGAGGTTCACCTCTTCGACGCGCGGGCGGGTGGGCGGTTCCGGGTCTCGCTGCGGTACGGCGATCCCGCCGCCACCGGCAAGTCCGCCGAGCACACCGACACGTACAGCGGCGTCTTCACCGAGCTGGTGCCCGACGAGCGGGTGGTCGAGGAGCTGGCGTTCGAGACCGCCGACCCCGCCCTGGCCGGCACCATGCGGCTGACCACCACGCTCACCGAGACCGGCGACGGCTCCACCGAGATCGCGATGGTCCACGAGGGGGTGCCCGACGAGGTGCGGCCCGAGGACAACGAGACCGGGACCCGGATGGCGCTGGACGCCCTGGCCCGGCTGGTGGAGGAACCGCCCCAGACGGCCGGCGGAACCTCCTGACCCGCCGGGACCGGGCGTCTGACCCGCCGGGACCGGCCGTCGAACCCACCGGACCGGCCGCCAGACCCACCGGACCGGCCGCCAGACCCACCGGATCGGCCGACGGACGCGCCTGACTCACCCCGTACGCCCCTCTCCTTCCCCTTTCTCCCCTCCCGGGGCTCATCGGCGCTTCGTGACCTTCAAGGGCTTGACGGGGGCCAACGCAAAACGGTGAGCTTAGAGTTCACATGTTGGAGAGAACGGCAGGAGTGAGCGAGTCGATGGAGACTCCGGGGTCGCAGACGTCTCTGCATCGGGCCAATCTGGAGCGGGTCGTGCGCGCCGTGCGCATGGCCGGTTCCCTCACCCAGGCGGAGATCGCCCGGACCACCGGCCTGTCGGCGGCCACGGTATCCAACATCGTCCGGGAGCTGAAGGACGGGGGGACCGTCGAGGTCACCCCCACCTCGGCGGGCGGCCGCCGGGCCCGCAGCGTCTCCCTCAGCGGGGACGCCGGGGTGGTCATTGGCGTCGACTTCGGCCACACCCATCTGCGGGTCGCCGTGGGCAACCTCGCCCACCAGGTGCTCGCCGAGGAGGCCGAGCCACTGGATGTGGACGCCTCGTCCGAGGAGGGGTTCGACCGGGCGGAAGTCCTGGTCAAACGGCTGATCGAGACCACCGGCATCAGCCCGGGCAAGGTCGTCGGGGTGGGCCTCGGGGTGCCCGGCCCGATCGACGTCTCCTCCGGGACGCTGGGCTCCACCTCCATCCTGCCGGGCTGGACCGGGATCAACCCCAGCCAGGAGCTCGGCCGCCGGCTCGGGGTCCCGGTGTACGTGGACAACGACGCCAACCTCGGCGCCCTCGGCGAGCTGGTCTGGGGCGGCGGGCGCGGGGTGCGGGACCTCGCGTACATCAAGGTCGCCAGCGGCGTCGGCGCCGGACTGGTCATCGACGGCCAGATCTACCGGGGCCCGGGCGGCACCGCCGGCGAGATCGGGCACATCACCCTGGACGAGTCCGGGCCGGTCTGCCGCTGCGGCAACCGGGGCTGCCTGGAGACCTTCACCGCCGCCCGGTACGTGCTGCCGCTGCTCCATTCCAGCCACGGCACCGACCTGACCATGGAACGGGTGGTGCAGCTGGCCCGGGAGGGCGACCCCGGCTGCCGGCGGGTCATCGGCGACGTGGGGCGGCACATCGGCTCCGGCGTGGCCAACCTCTGCAACCTGCTCAACCCCAGCCGGGTGGTGCTCGGCGGGGACCTCGCCGAGGCCGGTGAACTGGTCCTGGGGCCCATCCGGGAGTCCGTCTCGCGGTACGCCATCCCCAGCGCCGCCCGGCAGCTCTCGCTCGCCCCCGGGGCGCTCGGCGGCCGCGCCGAGGTGCTGGGCGCACTGGCCCTCGTACTGAGCGAGATGGGCGATTCGACCCTTCTGGGTGCCACTCCGCCCGCCAAGGCCCCCGCGTTCACTTAGATAACGGATGGCACCGTTGTCATCTCGTTGTCAATTTACTCCTTGACGTCGTGCTGACGGCCGAGTTGACTTCCAGCCACCTCGGCCGCAACGTCGCGGCCTCGTCAGGGAGGCAACCCCAATGAACGCATTGACGCGACGCGTCGTCATAGGCACGGCCGCGGTCTCCATGGCCGTGTCCCTGGCCGCCTGCGGCAAGGCCGGTGACGGTGACGGCGGCAGCGGTGACGGCGGCGGCGACGGCAAGACCATCGGCCTGCTGCTGCCCGAGAACAAGACCACCCGCTACGAGACCTTCGACCGCCCGATCATCGAGGCGAAGATCAAGGCGCTGTGCGGGGACTGCGACGTCAAGTACAACAACGCCGCGCAGGACACCGAGACCCAGAAGAAGCAGTTCGACTCGCTGGTCACCCAGGGCGTCAAGGTGATCATCCTGGACTCGGTCGACTACAAGGCCACCAAGTCCTGGGTGACGCAGGCCGAGAAGCAGGGCGTGAAGGTCGTCGCCTACGACCGCCTGGCCGAGGGCCCGATCTCCGCCTACGTCTCCTACGACAACGAGAAGATCGGCCGCCTGCAGGGCGAGGGCCTGGTCAAGGCTCTGGGCGCCAAGGCCAAGGACGCCAATGTCGTCATGATCAACGGCTCGCCGACCGACCCCAACGCCCCGCTGTTCAAGGCCGGCGCGCACAGCGTCCTGGACAAGCAGGTCAAGAAGGTCGTCTACGAGCAGGACATCCCGGACTGGTCGCCGGACGAGGCCAACAAGAAGATGGGCGCCGCCCTCGACTCGCTCGGCAAGAGCGGCTTCCAGGGCGTCTACTCCGCCAACGACGGCATGGCCGGCGGCATCATCACCGCCCTGAAGAAGCAGGGCGTCAAGGTCCCGGTCGGCGGCCAGGACGCCGAGCTGGCGGGCCTGCAGCGGATCCTGACGGGCGAGCAGGCCTTCACGATCTACAAGCAGATCAAGCCGGAGGCCGAGACCACCGCCGAGATCGCGGTCAAGCTGCTCAAGGGCGAGAAGATCGACGATCTGGTCCCGACCAAGGTCACCAGCCTGACCGGTGAGTTCAAGGACATCCCGGCCAAGCTCTACGACGCGCAGGTCGTGACCAAGGAGAACATCGCCTCCACGATCATCGCCGACAAGGTCTACCAGGCGGCCGACGTCTGCACCGCCGAGTACAAGGCGGCCTGCGACGCCGCCGGCATCAAGTAGCACCGCCCCTCCCGTACCGGTCCGGCGCCCGCCCCTCACACGCCCCGCAGCGCGGGCGGGCGCCGGGCTCACGAAGCGCCACCGGACCGACCGGACCCGGACCGGACCACCCGGTCCGCCCGGGCCCCGAGCCGCACACCGCCGCACGCCCCCAAGCCTTCGGCGGTACGCGGCACCGGACCGCCCCGCACCGCCCCGCGCGGCCCGCGGGGCCGGGCCACGCGGGACCACCCGTCGCCCCGGCGGCGGCCACCGGCCCCCACGGCCCGAGGCCCCGTCCCGTACCGGATCCGTCCCGTACCGGATCCGTCCCGTATACCGGATCGACCCCGTACCGCTTCGACCTCGTACGGGATCGGCCCCGCACCCCGGCCCACGCCGGGCCCCAGCCGAGCGACCCGGGAGCCACCCGGCCCGACCAGGCCCCCCGGGCCCGACCGGGACCGATCGGCACCGGGACCACCGGGACCGACCGCCACCGACCACTCTCGTCCCGGCCCCCGGGGCCGACCCGCACCGGGCCCGACCGGGACCCACCGACCCACCGGCCCGGCACGGGCCACCCGCACCGCCCCCGTACCAGTCCCGCCGCACCCCGCATCGCCCCCGCGGCGAGCGGCCCGCGGCCCCTCATGCTCGACGCACCACCATCCCCGCCGGTCAGGCGGCGAAGGAGATGATTCACGTGTCCGCTACGCCCGTGCTGGCGTTGCGCGGGGTCTCCAAGCGGTTCGGCGCCGTCCAGGCGCTCACCGACGTAGACCTGGAGATCCACGCCGGCGAGGTGGTCGCCCTCGTCGGCGACAACGGCGCCGGCAAGTCGACGCTCGTCAAGACCATCGCCGGGGTCCACCCCATCGACGACGGCGCCATCGAGTGGGAGGGCCGGGCGGTCCGTATCAACCGCCCCAACGACGCCCAGGCCCTCGGCATCGCGACCGTCTACCAGGACCTCGCCCTGTGCGACAACCTCGACGTGGTCGCCAACCTCTTCCTCGGCAGCGAGATCACCTCCGGCTCGGTGCTGAACGAGATCGCCATGGAGAAGCGCGCCAAGGAGCTGCTGGACACCCTGTCCATCCGCATCCCCAGCGTCCGCATCCCGGTCGCCTCGCTCTCCGGCGGCCAGCGCCAGGTCGTCGCCATCGCCCGCGCGCTGATCGGCGACCCCAAGATCGTCATCCTGGACGAGCCGACCGCCGCCCTCGGCGTCGAGCAGACCGCCCAGGTCCTCGACCTGGTGGAGCGGCTGCGCGAGCGCGGCCACGGCGTCATCCTGATCAGCCACAACATGGCCGACGTCCGCGCCGTCGCCGACAAGGTCGCGGTCCTCCGGCTCGGCCGCAACAACGGTGTCTTCCCGGTGAAGGACACCTCCCACGAAGAGATCATCGCCGCCATCACCGGCGCCACGGACAACGCCGTGACCCGCCGCCAGGCCCGCACCGCCACCCCGGCCGGCGCGACCGCGACCGTCACGAAGGAGGACGCGAAGTGAGCGACCTCACCAAGACCCCCGACCCCGGCACCCCCGGCACCCCGGAGGACGCCAAGCCCGCAGCCGGCACCGGCACCGTCCCCGCCGCCGACCCCAAGGCCCCCGCCGACCCCACCGCCGCGCCCATCCCGGCCGTCGACCCCCGCCTCCTCGTCCGCGAGGAGGGGCTCAAGGGCTACTGGACCGAGTTCACCCGCAAGGTCCGCGGCGGTGAGCTCGGCTCGCTGCCCGTCTTCATCGGCCTGATCGTCATCGCGATCGTCTTCCAGCTGCAGAACGACAAGTTCCTCTCCGCCAGCTCGGTCGCCAACATCGCCGTCTACAGCGCCGGCCTCGGCATCATGGCCGTCGGCATCGTCTTCGTGCTGATCCTCGGCGAGATCGACCTCTCGGTCGGCTCGGTCGCCGGTGTCGGCGCGGCCGTCTGGGCCGTGCTCAATGTGAGCAACGGCATGAACGACTGGCTCGCCGTCGCCATCGCCCTGCTCTCCGGTCTGGCGCTCGGTCTGCTGCACGGCGTGTTCTTCGCCAAGATCGGCGTCCCCGCCTTCGTGGTCACCCTGGCCGGCTTCCTCGGCTGGAGCGGTCTGCAGATCTGGATGCTCGGCTCCGAGGGCTCCATCAACACCCCCAGCGGCGGCATCGTCGAGAACCTGACCGGCTACTACTTCGAGGACAAGGCCGCCGCGTACGGGCTCGCCCTGGTCGCCGTCCTCGGCTACGCCGCCTCGCTGCTGCTGGACGCCAAGCGCCGCAAGGCCGCGAGCCTGCCGTCCCGCCCGACCAGCGAGATCGTGCTGCGCACCGCCGTGGTCGCCGTCTTCTGCTTCGTCGTCGCCTATGTGCTCAACGAGCCCGAGGGCGCCCGCGGCCTGCCGCTCGCCCTGGTGCTCTTCCTCGCCGTCCTGGTGGTCGCCGACTTCGTCGCCCGCCGCACCACCTTCGGCCGCCAGGTGTTCGCGGTCGGCGGCAGCGCCGAGGCCGCCCGCCGCGCCGGTATCAACGTCGACCGGGTCCGGATCATTGTCTTCGGCCTGTCCGGCATGCTCGCCGCCTTCGGCGGCCTCTTCGTGGCCAGCCTCTCCGGCGGCGCCACCAAGAACCTCGGCTCCGGCAACACGCTGATGCTGGTCATCGCCGCCGCGGTGATCGGCGGCACCAGCCTCTTCGGCGGCCGCGGCAAGGTCTGGTCGGCCCTGCTCGGTATGATCGTCATCCAGTCGATCCAGCAGGGGCTCAACCTGCTCGGCATGGCGAGTGAGATTCAGTACATGATCACCGGCGCGGTCCTGCTGGCCGCCGTGGTGATCGACTCGGTCTCCCGCCGCACCCAGAAAACCGCAGGTCGCGCGTAGTACTACCGGTAGTACGCCCGGTAGTACGCCCGCTTTGTGCCCGGCACCGGTGAACCGGTGCCGGGCATCTTCGCGTCTAGGCCATTGGTGTGACGCACACCCCGCCGCCCCATGACCGGTCCCGGGAGCGGAACATTAGACTCGACAAAATCGGCAGCTCGACCAGCTCAACACGCAAGGAGGCACGGGTGGCTCTGCTGACCCGTATCACGGGCCCGCGCGATCTCGACCGGCTCTCCCCGGAGCAGCTGGACCAGTTGGCCGCGGAGATCCGGACCTTCCTGGTGGACGCCGTCTCCAAGACCGGCGGCCATCTCGGTCCCAACCTGGGAGTGGTCGAGCTGACCATCGCCCTGCACCGGGTCTTCGAGTCGCCCAAGGACAGGATCCTCTGGGACACCGGCCACCAGTCCTACGTCCACAAGCTGCTCACCGGACGCCAGGACTTCTCCAAGCTGAAGATGAAGGGCGGCCTCTCCGGCTACCCCGCGCGCGCCGAGTCCGAGCACGACGTCATCGAGAACAGCCACGCCTCCACGGTGCTCGGCTGGGCGGACGGCCTGGCCAAGGCCAACGGGATCCTGCGCCGCGACGACCATGTGGTCGCCGTCATCGGTGACGGGGCGCTCACCGGCGGCATGGCCTGGGAGGCGCTCAACAACATCGCCGAGGCCAAGGACCGGCCCCTGGTCATCGTGGTCAACGACAACGAGCGCTCCTACGCGCCCACCATCGGCGGCCTCGCCAACCACCTGGCGACCCTGCGCACCACCGACGGCTACGAGCGCTTCCTGGCCCGCACCAAGGAGATCCTGGACCGCACGCCCGTCGTCGGCCGCCCGCTGTACGAGACGCTGCACGGCGCCAAGAAGGGGCTGAAGGACTTCATCGCCCCGCAGGGCATGTTCGAGGACCTGGGCCTGAAGTACGTCGGCCCGATCGACGGCCACGACATCGAGGCCCTGGAGTCCGCCCTGGTCCGCGCCAAGCGGTTCGGCGGCCCGGTCATCGTGCACTGCCTCACCGAGAAGGGCCGCGGCTACCAGCCCGCGCTCCAGGACGAGGCCGACCGCTTCCACGCGGTGGGCAAGATCCACCCCGACACCGGGCTGCCGATCTCCTCCTCCGGCGCCGACTGGACCGGCGTCTTCGCCGACGAGATGGTCGAACTCGGCCGCGAGCGCGAGGACATCGTCGCCATCACCGCGGCGATGCTCCAGCCGGTCGGCCTGGACAAGTTCGCCAAGCACTTCCCCGAGCGGGTGTTCGACGTCGGCATCGCCGAGCAGCACGGCGCGGTCTCCGCCGCCGGCCTCGCCACGGCCGGGCTGCACCCGGTGTTCGCCGTCTACGCCACCTTCCTCAACCGCGCCTTCGACCAGGTGCTGATGGACGTGGCCCTGCACAAGTGCGGCGTCACCTTCGTGCTGGACCGGGCCGGGGTCACCGGCACCGACGGCGCCTCCCACAACGGCATGTGGGACCTGTCCATCCTCCAGGTCGTCCCCGGCATCCGGATCGCCGCCCCGCGCGACGCCGACCAGGTCCGCGCCCAGCTGCGCGAGGCCGTCGCCGTCGAGGACGCCCCCACCGTGGTCCGCTACAGCAAGGGCGCGGTCGGCCCCGCCGTGGAGGCGGTCCGCCGCGTCGGCGGCATGGACGTGCTGCGCGAGGCGGGCTCCGACAAGCCCGATGTCCTCCTGGTCTCCGTCGGGGCCCTGGCGCCCATGTGCCTGGAGATCGCCGAGCTGCTCCAGGCCCAAGGCATCACCACCACCGTGGTCGACCCCCGCTGGGTCACCCCGGTCGACCCGGCCCTCGCCCCGCTCGCCGCCGAGCACCGGGTGGTCGTCACCGTCGAGGACAACGGCCGCGTCGGCGGCGTCGGCTCCACCGTCGCCCAGTCCCTGCGGGACGCCGGGGTGGACCTCCCGCTGCGGGACTTCGGCATCCCGCAGCGCTTCCTCGACCACGCCTCGCGCGGCGAGGTCATGGCCGAGATCGGGCTCACCGCCCCGGACATCGCCCGCCAGGTCACCGGCCTGGTCTCCACCCTCGACGGCCTCCCCACCGAGAACGCCGAGCACGCGGAAGTGGCCTCCGGCCGCGACTGACCCGCCCCGGGCCCACCCGGGACCATGCCCTGCGGCACGTCCGCGGCTCACCCCCGGGTCGGCCCGCCCGGCGCCGCCCCCGCAGCCCACCGAGGGCCCGTCAGCCCCTCGATGCGGCGGCACCCTCCGGCACCGAGCGGTGGTACGAGGCGAGGCGCGCCCCGCCGTACGTGGCCGGGGCGCCGGGCCCGGCATCAGGCCCGTACGCCCCGGGTGGCGCCTCTCCGCCCCACGCGCCGTACGTTCCCGAGGCGGGACCCTGCCTCACGGCCGTACGCCCTGCCCGGGTCCTCCCGCTCGCCGGGCCGTACGGCCCCTGGGCGTCGGCCCGCAGGGAGGCCGTAGACCCCGAATCCGCCCTCCCCGCCGTCCGCCGCTCCCGCTCACCGTGCGCCGTCCGGCCGCCGCCCGCCGCGGCCGCG
>NZ_JBEYXH010000016.1:0-159640 GCF_040644755.1 Streptomyces sp. NPDC046887 | reverse complement strand
GACCAGCAGGGCGACCGGCCCGGTTGACGACCCGGGCCGGTCCGCGGAAGGGGTGTTACTCGTTGCCGTCGGTGTCGGCGGCGGCCTGCTCGTCGAAGGGGTTTTCGACGAGGGCGTTGGAGTGGGTGGCGGACAGGTGGGCGAGCTGGCCCTGCTCGGCGATCGGGGTGAACACCTTGTTCTGGTCCATGAGTTGGTCCTCCGTCGGTTCGGATGGTTCCGCTGGTGCGGATTCGCGCGGCGGTCGCCGTGCGTCATGAGTGACACTAGTGAAAATGATTGTCATCTTCAATGCCTGGTGCGTCAGGCAGAGGGTGATCCGGGTAACACACCGGCCAGCCGCCCTCCGGATCGCGCCCCACTCGCCCCACCACACCCAGGGCGTCGGCGAGCAGGCGGGGCGTCACCACCTCCTCCGGCGGTCCGTCGGCGACCAGCCGGCCGTCCCGCAGAGCGACGATCCGGTCGGCGAACCGGGCGGCGTGGCCGATGTCATGGAGGACCGTGACCACGGTGAGGTCGCGTTCGGCGCGCAGCCGCACCACCGTCGACAGGACCTCCAGCTGGTGGCGGAGGTCGAGATAGGTGGTCGGTTCGTCCAGCAGCAGCACCCGGGTGTCCTGCGCCAGGACCATCGCCAGGCGTACCCGCTGGCGTTCACCGCCCGACAGGGCGTCCACCGGCCGCTCGGCCCAGTGCGCCACGCCCGCGTCGGCCATCGCCCGGACGCACACCGGGTCGTCGGCCTCGCGGAGCATGCCGAGTGGTCCGCGTACCGCGTACCGGCCCTGGCGCACCAGCTGCCGCACCGTCATCCCGGGCACGGCCGGGGCCGACTGGTGGAGCAGGGCGACCCGGCGGGCGGTGGTCCGGCGGGAGAGCCCGGCGACCGGGTCACCGTCCAGCAGCACCCGTCCGGCGGTGGGTTTCAGCAGCCCGGCGCAGAGCCGCAGCAGGGTGCTCTTGCCGCAGCCGTTGAGCCCGACGAGGGCGAGGAGTTCACCGGGGCGGACGGTGAGGTCCACCCCGCGCAGCACCGGGCGGCCGGGGTAGCCGAAGCGGAGCCCCTCGGTGCGGATGCCGCCGCCGGGCGGGGCCTGGGGCGTGCCGGAGGTGGTCTGGTCGGTCGGTGCGGTGGTCATGGCGTCCTCCCGCCGGGGGCGGATCGGGTACGGGGGCGGGGGCGGATGGGGCGCGCGGCGGAGGCTCATGGGTCGAGCCCTCTCCCCCGGTGGGCGACGGCGAGCAGCAGCAGGGCGCCCACGCCGGTGGTGACCGCCCCGGTGGGCACGGTCAGCCGGTCGGCGTCCAGGGCCCCGGCGGCCAGCCGGGAGAGCCATTGGGCCGCCGCGTCCGCCCAGCCGACGGCGGCCGCGCCGAGCAGGGCGGCGCCGGGCAGCGCGGTGCGCAGATCGGCGCCGAACAGCGCGAAGGCGAGGTGCGGGACGAGCAGCCCGACGAAGCCCAGCGCGCCCACGGCCGGAACGGCCCCGGCGGTGAGCGCCACCGCGCAGACCAGGGCGGCGGCGCGGGCGCGCCCGGTGGCCAGGCCCGCCGCGGCGGCCTGCTCCTCGCCGCAGCGCAGCAGGGTGAGCGGACCGGCGAGCAGCCAGGCGGCGACCGCCCAGACCAGGGTCCAGGGCCAGAGCAGCTGCCAGTGGGCCCAGACCCGGCCCTCGGTGGAGCCGACCAACCACTGCACCACGCTGCCCAGTTCGCCGGGGGCGACCAGCAGCACCACGGCGGTCAGTCCGGAGAGCACCGCGGAAGTGAGGACACCGTGCACGGCGGTACGGGCCGGGTCGGAGCGTTCCCGTCCGGCCAGCGCCCAGAGCAGGGCGGCGCCCGCGAAGCCACCGGCGCAGGCGGCGACCACCACGGCGGCGGGGTGCTCCCAGCCGGCCAGCCCCAGTCCGGTGGCGGTGACCGCGCCGAGCACCGCACCGGGGGTGACCCCGGTGACCTCGGGCCCGGCCAGCGGATTACGCAGCGCGGCCTGGAGCACGGTCCCGGCGAGGCCCAGGGCGGCGCCCGCCACGGCGGCCACCAGGGCGCGCGGCAAACGGAGTTGGAGCAGCACATGGCGGGCCGTGGCGTCGCCGCCGCCGCGCAGTACCTGCCAGACGTCGGCCGGGGCGAGGGCCCGCCCGGCGGTGAGCCCGGCGACCGCGGCCGCCGCCGCGAGCACGGCGAGGGTGGCCAGAAGGGCCGGGGCGGGGAGCGTACGGGCGCGGGCGGCGGCCGCGGCGAGCGGTGCGGCGCTCATCGGGCGGCCCCCTCGCTCCGGCGCCGGCCGCCGAGCAGCAGGGCGCCGGCCGGGACGCCGAGCAGCGCGGTCCAGGCGCCGACCGGGGTCTCCACCGGGGCCAGGGCGAGCCGGGCAGGCAGGTCGGCCAGGAGCACGGTGGCCGCGCCGAGCGCCGCCGACCAGGGCAGCCAACCGACCGCGGTGGCACCGGGCCGCAGCCGCCGCGCCAGATGCGGGGCGAGGAAGCCGACCCAGGCGACCGGCCCGCAGACCGCGACCACCGGGGCGATCAGCAGTGCGGCGAGCGCCAGGGCGGCGAGCCGGGCGCGGCGGACCCTGACCCCGAGGGCCCGGGCGTCGTCGTCGCCGAGGCGGAGCACCGAGAGCACCGGCGCGCACAGCAGCAGGGCGGGCAGGCAGACCACCAGCCAGGGGGTGAGGCCGGTGACGTCGTCCCAGGTGCGGGCGGAGAGGCTGCCCAGCAGATAGCGGTAGACCAGCTGGAGGTCGAGCTGGTCGGCGAGGACCATCAGCACCAGCAGCGCGGACTGGAGGGCGGCGGTGACCGCGGCGCCGGTGAGCAGCACCGCGGAGGGCGAGCGGCCGAGGCCGCCGGCGAGCAGGGTGAGCGCTCCGCCGAGCACGGCCCCGGCGAGCGCGAGCAGGGGTTCGACGGCGGCCGGCAGGGACAGGGCCAGCACCAGGGGGGCGGCGACACCGAGGGCGGCACCGGAGGAGACGCCGAGCAGTTCGGGCACGGCCAGCGGGTTGCGCAGCGCCTCCTGGAGGACGAGCCCGGCCGCCCCCAGGCAGGCCCCGGCGACCAGGGCCAGCACCAGCCTGGGAAGCCGCAGTTCGGTGACGACGACCCCGGCGAGGTCGTCACCGCCGAGCGCGGCGGGGAGCCGGCCCGGCGGGACGAACGGGGTGCCGAGGGTGAGGGCCGCGAGGGCGGCGGCAGGCAGCAGGACGGCGAGGGCCAGGAGGAGGGTGCGCCGCCGCACCGCGACGGGGGCGCGCTGCCGCGCCTCGGCGGGCACGCGCCGCCGTATTCCGGCGACGCGCCGCCGTGCCCCGGAGGGGGCGCCCTGCCGGGTCGTAGCGGGGACCTGCCGCTGGGTCGCGGCGGGCAGGCGCCGCCTGAGGGTCACCGGGCTCGCGGCGGGGACACGCTCCCGTAGCGCACCGCGAACTCGCTCCCCCAGCGCACCACGGGCACGCTCCCCCGGCCCAGCGAGGACGCCCGTGGACCCAGCGTGGGCGCCCTTGCCGGGCTCATCGCGGGGGTGCTCCCCCAACGCACCTCGGGCGCATTCTCTCGACCCGGCACGGGCGCTGTCGCTCGGCTCATAGCGGGCGCTGTCGCTCGTCCATTCTCGGGTGCCTTCGCCCGGCCGATCGCGGGCGCCTTCGCCTGGCTCATCGCGGGTGCTGTCGCTTGGCTGATCGCGGGTGCTGTCGCTTGACTGATCGCGGGTGCTGTCGCTCGGCTCAAAGCGGGCCCCTTCGCCTGGCTCATAGCGGGTACCTTCGCTCGACTCATCACCGGCGCTGTCGCTCGGCTCATCGCGGGCGCGCTCCCTCCCCGTTGCACGGGTACGCCACCTCATCGCAGCGCGGCCCGGGCCTCGTCGAGGACGATGCCGAGCGAGCGGGTGCCGCGGCCCTTGGCCCACACCTCGGGGTCGACCTCGATGACCTTGCCGTTCTTCACGGCGGGGATGCGCTTCCACAGCGGGTTGGCGGCCAGCTTGTCGGAGAGCCGCTCACCGGGCTTGGCGGGGCCGCCGAAGGAGAGGGTCTCCACGAAGAGCACGTCCACGTCCCGGGCGAGGATTTCCTCCATGGCGTAGGAGCCGTCCACGCCCCGGCTCTCCCAGGGGTAGTGGGCCACCTTGGGCAGCAGTCCGGCGGCCACGTCGTTGCCGGGGGTGGCGACGCCGAAGTTCTCGTCGCTGCCGAACATCACCAGCGCGGTCTGGTCGCTGCGGTCCGCCTCGGCGGCGGCCAGCTTCTCGCGGAAGGCCTTCTCGGCCCGTTCGCCCTCCCGGGTCCGGCCGGTGAGCGCGGCCAGGTCGCGCAGATAGCCGACGCTGTCCTGCCACTTCGCGGGCTGCACCGGCCAGAAGGTGGTGGCGCCCTGGAGAGCGGGCGCGAGCTTGCCGTGGGTGTCCTCCAGCCCGATGACGAGGTCCGGCTTGAAGCCCACGATCGCCTCGGCTTCCGGGCTGAGGAAGCCGCCGGGGACGGTCGGGACGGCGGCCGCCTTCTTCGGGCCGAGGAACTTCTCGTGGGCCAGCAGCCGGGAGTTGGTGGCGGTGGGCGTCATACCCAGCTCGGCGAGCATGTCGTCGCAGAGGGCCACCAGGCAGACGATCCGCCGAGGCTGCTGCTTGGTGGTGACGGTGGTGCCCCGGGAGTCGGTGATGGTGCGGGCCGCCTTGATGGGCTTGATCTCGGTGCCGGTACGGGCGGTGGTTCCGGCGGGCTTGCCGTCGCCGGCACCGGTGTCGGCGGCGGTGCCGCAGCCCGCCAGGGTCGAGGCGATGACGGCGCTCAGCGCCAGCCGGCGCAGGGCGTACAGGGTGGTGCGGGACATGTCACTCCAGGGATGCGGCCCGGCGGTCGGGCCGGGGTGGTGAGGGGCAGCGCGATGCGGACGCCGACAGCGGCAGCGGCCGGGGGCATGCCCCGACGGAACGATGCCACATGATAATCATTACCAACAAGCCCTTTCTCACCTGCCTTGGAGGCCCGTCATGGCCACGCCCCTCTCCCCGCCCCTGCCCCCGCGCCTGCTGGTCGCCGATCAGGTGGCCGGCACCCTCACCGTTCTCAACCTCCCCGACGGCAGCGAGAGTTCGTCGCTGCACGGCTGCCACCTCGCCGAGCACGCCGGCTTCCTGGCGCTGCCCGGCGGCCGGGTGGCGTTCGTGGACGACCGGGCTGGGGAACTGCTGGTGCTGGACCCCTACGGCCCGGACCGAGGACGGCCACTGGTGGCGGCGGCCGTGCCGGTGGCGGTGCCCGCCGAGCATCTGGCCGCCGATCCCACCGGGCGGCGGCTCGCGGTCACCACCGGACTCGGCCGCAACGAGGAGCCGTGGTCCGATCTGCTGACCGCCGTGGACCTCGGCGCACCGGAAGGGCCTCAGGCGGTACGGATACGCACCCGCACCGGTGAGCCGGGGGTCACCGTCACCGGCGGGGGCGACCCGCTGGTGGTGCTGCGCCACCGCGAGCCGGGGCAGTTCGCCGCGTACCGGCACCGCGCACTGATGGCAGCCGCCCCGGCCTGCCCCCGGGTCGAGCCGGACGCCGTTCTCGCCCTGCCCGATGACGACGGGCACGGTGACGCCCATGACCCGGTCACCGGGCGGCTGTTCGCGGCGGCCGGCTCCGGGGTGCACCGACTCGCTTACCGTGATGGGCGGTTGACCGCCGAGGAGGCGCTGCCCTGGGGCGGCCCGGGACGCGGCTACTACCTTCGGCTCGACCCGGTGCGGCGGACGCTGTGGTCCTGTGTGCGCGGCGGGCCCGCCGATCCCGGGCGGTGGCCGGAGTGGAGCAACGACGCCTGGTGGTACGGGCTGGACTCCGGCCGCTCCGGCCGCTCCGGCCGCGTACCGCTCGGCCCGGGCCTGGTGTTCCGGCTGGCGGTGACCGCCCGGCACACCGCGTTCGCCCGGGTCCATCCGGACGGCGACGAGCTGGTGCTGCTCGCCGTGGACTCCCCCGGCGACCCCCGGGTGTCCGCGCGGGTGGGGCTGGCGCCGATGGCGGGCGCCCCGAGGGCCGGGGGCACCCCGTGGGACGGGGTCGAGCGGCGGGCGATCGCCGCCTCCCCGGCCGGTTCGCTGGTGGCCGTCAGCCGGGGCGGCCATGGGGAGATCGAGCTGGTGGACGCCGAGCGCCCGGAGTGGCGCCGCACCCTCACCGTGCCCACACCCCTGCACGAGGGCGGCCATCTGGCGCTGGTCCATCCCGACGACCCGGCCGCCGGGGATCCGGTAGGCCGGTGAGCAGGGGGGCGCAGTGAGCGCCGGGGCCGTGAGCGGGGGCCGGGAGCCGAGGGCCGGGGGCGGGGACGGGGAGGCCGGGACCGGGGGCGGGCGGGGGCCGGGACCCGGGGGGGGCAAGGGCCGGGGCGGGGGGCTGTTCGGAGGCTGGGCACGGCCCCATTGACGCTGCAGGTGCCGGCCCGTAGGGCGACTCCGGGTAGAGGGCAGCCGCGGGTGGGGCGCGGCCGGGCTCGGAGGGTGTTGTGCAACTTGTTGCATAAGCGGGTCGGCTCGGCGACACTGGGCGCGACGAACCGCCCGAGGAGGCTCCGTGAACCCGACCCCGACCCCGAACCCGTCCCCGTATCCGCATCTGCTCAGCCCGCTGGACCTCGGGTTCACCACTCTGCCCAACCGGGTGCTGATGGGTTCGATGCATGTCGGGCTGGAGGAGGCGGAGAACGGCTTCGCCCGGATGGCCGCCTTCTACGCCGAGCGGGCCCGCGGCGGGGTGGGGCTGATCGTGACCGGGGGTATCGCGCCCAACGAGGAGGGGCGGCCGTACGAGGGCGGGGCGAAGCTGACCACGCCGGAGGAGGCCGAGCGCCACCGCGAGGTGACCGATGCGGTGCACGCGGCGGGCGGGCGGATCGCGATGCAGATCCTGCACTTCGGGCGGTACGCCTACCACCCCGAGCTGGTCGCGCCCAGCGCGCTCCAGGCGCCGATCAGCCCGTTCGTCCCGCAGGAGCTGACCGACGAGCAGGTCGAGCGGACCGTCGAGGACTATGTGCGGGCGGCGGAGCTGGCGAAGTCGGCCGGCTACGACGGGGTCGAGATCATGGGCTCCGAGGGCTATCTGATCAACGAGTTCATCGCGGCGGCCACCAACCGGCGCACCGACCGCTGGGGCGGCTGCTACGAGAACCGGACGCGCTTCCCGTTGGAGATCGTCCGCCGTACCCGGGAGCGGGTGGGGCCGGACTTCATCATCGTCTACCGGCTGTCCATGCTGGACCTGGTGCCGGGCGGCTCCTCGCTGGAGGAGGTCGTCGCCCTCGCCAAGGAGGTGGAGGCGGCCGGCGCCACACTGATCAACACCGGGATCGGCTGGCACGAGGCCCGGATCCCCACCATCGCCACCTCGGTCCCGCGCGGCGCCTACACCTGGGTGACCCAGCGGCTGATGGGCGCGGTGTCGGTGCCGCTGATCACCTCCAACCGGATCAACACCCCCGAGGTCGCCGAGCGGGTGCTCGCCGAGGGGCGGGCCGACATGGTCTCGATGGCCCGGCCGTTCCTCGCCGACCCGGCGTTCGTCGCCAAGGCCGCCGAGGGCCGGGCGGAGACCATCAACACCTGCATCGGCTGCAACCAGGCCTGCCTGGACCACACCTTCAGCGGGAAGATCACCTCCTGCCTGGTCAACCCGCGCGCCTGCCACGAGACGGAACTGGTCCTCTCCCCCACCCGGCTGCGCAAGCGGGTCGCGGTGGTCGGCGCGGGCCCGGCCGGGCTGGCCTGCTCGGTCGCCGCGGCCGAACGCGGCCATGAGGTCACCCTGTTCGACGCGGCCGAGGAGATCGGCGGGCAGCTGAACACCGCCCGGCGGATCCACGGCAAGGAGGAGTTCGACGAGACGCTGCGCTACTTCCGCGCCCAGCTCGATCTGCACGGGGTGGAGGTGCGGCTCGGTACGTATGCCACGGCCGAGGCGCTCGGCGGCTTCGACGAGGTCGTGGTGGCCACCGGGGTCACCCCCCGGGTGCCGGAGATCGAGGGCGTCGGCCACCGCAGTGTGATCGGCTACCGGGACGCGCTGCACGGCACCGCGCCGGTGGGCGCGCGGGTGGCGGTCCTGGGGGCGGGCGGCATCGGCTTCGACGTGGCCGAGTTCCTCACCGACGGCGGCGAGGGCGCCGGACGGGACGCGGAGACCTACTTCCGGCAGTGGGGTGTGGACACCGGCTACGCGGGCCGCGGCGGACTGCGTACCCCCGAACGGCCCACCCCCCCGCGCGAGGTGCATCTGCTCCAGCGCAAGACGTCCAAGGTGGGCGCCGGACTCGGCAAGACCACCGGCTGGATCCACCGCACCGAGCTGCGGCACCGGGGCGTCACCATGGTCGCCGGGGCGGTGTACGAGCGGATCGACGACGAGGGGCTGCACCTCACGGTGGACGGTGAGCGCCGGGTGCTGCCAGTGGACACGGTGGTGCTGTGCACCGGCCAGGAGCCGCGCCGCGAGCTGTACGACGAGCTGGTGGCCGCCGGGGTGAGCGCGCACCTGATCGGCGGCGCCGATGTGGCGGCCGAGCTGGACGCCAAGCGCGCCATCGACCAGGGCACGCGGCTGGCGGCGCGGCTGTGAGCGGCCGGCACCGTCCCTAGGATGCGGTCATGTCACTGCCGCACGCCATCCTGACCGCCCTGCTGGAGAAGCCGTCCTCCGGGCTGGAGCTGACCCGCCGCTTCGACCGGTCGATCGGCTACTTCTGGTCCGCCACCCACCAGCAGATCTACCGTGAGCTGGGGAAGCTGGAGGAGGCCGGGCAGATCCGGGCGCTGCCGTCCGCGGAGCCGGCCAGGGGCGGGAAGAAGGAGTACGAGGTGCTGCCGGCCGGCCGGGCCGAGCTGGCGGAGTGGGTGGGCCGCAGCGAGGAGCCCAAGCCGATCCGGGACGCGCTGCTGCTGCGGCTGCGGGCCGCCGCGGTGGCCGGCCCGGACGCGGTGGCCGGTATCGAGAAGGAGCTGGGGCGCCATCTGGCCCTGCACGAGGCGCAGCTCGCCGAGTACCTGGACATGGAGCGCCGCCAGTTCGGCCCGGACCAGGACGGCGAGGCGGACCGGCTGCGCTATCTGGTGCTGCGCGGCGGCATCGAGCTGGAGCGGTTCTGGACCGGCTGGCTGACGGAGGCGCTGGCGACGCTGCGGACCCGGTGAGCCACACCTCCCGGGGGGTGAGCCACACCTCCCGGGGGGGGCTCAGGGGCGCATGACGATCTTGACGGCGCCGTCCGCCTTCTCCTGGAACATCTTGTACGCCTCGGCGCCCTCGGCGAGGGGGACGTGGTGGGTGGCGAAGCCGTCGACGCCGAGGGGGTCCTCGTCCACCAGGAGCGGCAGGATGTCGTCCACCCAGCGGCGGACGTTGGCCTGGCCCATGCGCAGTTGGACCTGCTTGTCGAAGAGGGTGAGCAGCGGCAGCGGGTCGGCGGCCCCGCCGTAGACGCCGGAGAGCGAGATGGTGCCGCCGCGGCGGACCAGTTCGACGGCGAGCAGCACGGCGGCGAGCCGGTCGGTGCCGGCCTTCTGGAAGAGCTTGGCCGCCCAGCTCTGCGGCAGCAGCCCGGCGGCCTGCTGGCCCAGGCGGGCGGCGGGGCTGCCGTGCGCCTCGGTGCCGACGGCGTCGATGACCGCGTCCGGCCCGCGGCCGCCGGTGCGGTCGCGGATGGCCTCGACGAGCTCCTCCTGCTGGTCGAAGCCGTTCAGGTCGAAGGTGTCCACCCCGCGCCGCCGGGAGCGCAGCAGCCGCTCGGGCACCAGGTCGACGCCGAAGACCTTCTCGGCGCCCCGGTGCAGGGCGATCCGGCAGGCCATGTCGCCGATCGGGCCGAGCCCCAGCACGGCGACGGTGCCGCCGGGCGGGATGGCGGCGTACTCGACCGCCTGCCAGGCGGTGGGCAGCACGTCGGAGAGGTAGAGGAAGCGGTCGTCGGCCGGGCCCTCGGGGACCTTGATGGGGCCGAACTGGGCCTGCGGGACGCGCAGGTACTCGGCCTGGCCGCCGGGGACCGCCCCGTACAGCCGGGAGTAGCCGAACAGCGCGGCGCCCATCCCCTCGTCGCGCACCTGGGTGGTCTCGCACTGGGTGGGCAGCCCCGAGGAGCACATCCAGCAGTGCCCGCAGGCGATCTGGAAGGGCACCACCACCCGGTCGCCCGCCTTCAGGTCCGGCACCTCCGGGCCGACCTCCTCCACGATGCCCATCGGCTCGTGGCCGAGGACGTCGCCGGGGGTCATGAACGGGCCGAACACCTCGTACAGGTGCAGGTCCGATCCGCACAGCCCGGTGGAGGTCACCCGGATGACCGCGTCCGTGGGCTGCTCGATCCGCGGGTCGGGCACGGTCTCCACCCGTACGTCCCTCTTGCCCTGCCAGGTCACGGCCCTCATCGTCCTCGTCCCTTCGCCGGTTGCCCGCAGCACGCGTGCGAGGGGCGACGAGTACCCAGGGGCGGGCTGGACGAACAGCCGAAGCGCGGTGTGCCGGGCGGGCGTTTCGGCCAGATTCGACGGGCCCCTCTTCCCTAGAGGTTTAGACCAATGGTAGGAGTGTTGTCACCCACACGGCAGGCTCGGCTACGCTGAGCTAAGGACATTGAGGGTTGAACCAATGGCTGAGTCCCGCGTCTCCACGCCGCTTCCGCTCTACCTCCGGGTCGCCGCCTCGCTCCGGGACGACCTGGCCCACCGGCGGATCGCCCCGGGGGCCCGGCTGCCGTCGGAGCGTTCGCTGGCGATCCGCTTCCGGGTGAACCGGCAGACCGTGCGCAGCGCACTGCAACTGCTGCGGCAGGAGGGCCTGGTGGCCACCGAGCGGCGGGGCACCTTCGCCGCCGCGGGAGCGGTGGACATCTCCGGCGGCCCGGTGCTCGTACCGGCACCGGCCGGGATCGCCGGCCCGGCCGGGGCGGCGGACTTCCCGTGTGGACCGGTCACCGCGTCGCTGGACGCGGTGACCGGGGTCTGCTGGGAGCCGGTGCCGGCCGGGCCCGCCGGACGGCTGGGACTGGCGGCCGGCGAGCCGTCGCTGGTGCACCACTACCGGGTGCCGGGCCCCCGCGGCGCAGTCCTCCAGGAGGCGCTGACCCGCTTCTCCCGCCATGCGCTGGCCGAGGTGCCCGAGCTGGCCCGGCTGCGGCGGACGGCGGACCGTCCGGCCGATCCGGACCTGCGTCCGCTGTACCGGTGGATGCGGCGGGCCGGGCTGCGGCTGACCCGGCGGGAGTCGATCGGGGTGGGCACCGGCATCCGTACCGGCACCGGCACCGGTGCGGCGTTCCTCTCGGTCCATCGGGAGGTACGCGACCAGCACGGCCATGTGCTGGAGCTGACCGACCTCCGGTTCGCGCCGGACCACGCGGGTCTGACCTACGAGTTCACCGGCTGAGCCGCCCCTCGGGGCCCCGGGGGGAGGAGGGGGTCAGACGATGCCCTCGGAGATCTCGGCCTGCTCCCGGGCGGAGCCGTACGCGGTGGCGGTGGGCACGCCGTAGGAGCGGCGGGCCACGTACCACCACACGCTGGCCAGGACCAGGACCACGGCCAGCGCGATCACCGCGTAGTTCATCGAGTCCACGGTGACCGGGGACTTCTGCGGCAGGCAGAACAGCACGGTGACGAAGGCGACCCAGACCACCGCGATCCAGCCGATCGGCTTGCTCCAGCGGCCCAGGTGCCAGGGGCCGCGCTGGAAGCGGTCGCCGGCGCGCAGCCGCAGGTAGATGGGGATGGCGTAGGCGGGGGTGATGCCGATGACGTTGATCGCGGTGACCGCGCCGTAGGCGGTGGCGGACCAGAGCGAGGGCAGGGCGAGCAGCGCGGGTACGGCGACCGAGAGCCAGACGGCGGCGACCGGGGTCTGGGTGCGGCTGCTGACCTTGCGCCAGATCTTGGAGCCGGGCAGGGCGTTGTCGCGGCTGAAGGCGAAGACCATCCGGCTGGCGGCGGCCGTCTCGGCGTTGCCGCAGAACAGCTGGGCGACGATGACCACCAGCAGCAGGGCGCTGGCGGCGCCGTCGCCGAGCGCGTCGATGAGGATCTGGGCGGGCGGTACCCCGGTGGCGCTGTTCTGGGTGCCGGCGTAGTCCTGGATGGCGAAGGTCAGCCCGGCGAGCAGGGCGAAGCCGGCGATCCAGGAGACCCAGATGGCGCGGACGATGCCCTTGGCGGCCGCCACCGAGGCGTTGGAGGTCTCCTCGGAGAGGTGGGCGGAGGCGTCGTAGCCGCAGAAGGTGTACTGGGCCAGCAGCAGGCCGATGGCGGCCACGTAGAACGGGTTGGCCCAGCCGGTGTCGTTGACGAACTCGGTGAAGACGAAGCTCGCCGACTGGTGGTGGTCGGGGACGATGGCGAGCGCGCCGACGATCACGGCGACACCGGCCAGGTGCCACCAGACGCTGATCGAGTTGAGCAGGCTGACCAGCCGGACGCCGAAGAGGTTCAGCACAGCGTGTACCAGCAGGATGATCAGGAAGATCACGAAGGTGGAGCCGGGGGTCGGTTCGAACCCGAAGCGCAGGTTGAGGAAGGCGCCGGTGAACAGGGCGGCGCCGTAGTCGATACCGGCGATGGCGCCGAGCAGCCCGAGCAGGTTGAGCCAGCCGGTGTACCAGCCCCAGCGGCGGCCGCCGAGCTTGTCCGCCATGTAGTAGAGCGCGCCGGAGGTCGGGTAGGCGCTGGTCACCTCGGCCAGGGCCAGGCCGATGAAGAGCACGAACAGGCCGACGCCGGCCCAACCCCACATCATGGTGGCCGGGCCGCCGGTGCTCAGGCCGAAGCCGTAGAGGGTCATGCAGCCGGACAGGATGGAGATGACCGAGAAGCTGATGGCGAAGTTGCCGAACCCGCCCATGCGGCGGGCGAGTACCGGCTGGTAGCCGAGTTCTCGGAGCCGCTGCTCCTCGTCCATGGGCGGAGCCTGGGGCTCCGGCCGGGCCGCCTGGATGCGGGACATGGCGCTACCTCCGGGGGTGGTGAGGACATACGGGGACGGGGGGGATGTACGGGGAAAACTGCGGGTCGGGGGCGGGTGCGGGTGGACGGGCGGGCCGTCAGCCGTCGCGGGCCGCCGACAGGCAGCGGGCGCGGGCCCGGGTGAACAGCTCCTCGGCCGCCGCCCGGTCGTCCGGCTCCCGGGTGCGGTACATCCAGGGCTGGGGGGTGTAGTACGGACCGATGGCCTGGAAGACGGGCCCGGCGGCGGCGAACCGCAGCGCACCCCACAGGGCGTGGGCCAGATGGTTGAGGTCGGTCAGCGAACGGGCGGCCGGATCGGCGTGCTGGAACCAGGCGAACAGCGCCCGTTCGGCGTCGCGGGCCGCGTCCTCGGCCACCCAGTGCAGGTCGAGGGCGCGTTCCTGGCCGCGTTCACGGCGGTAGCGCTCGACCCGGGTGTAGAGCGGCAGGGCGTGCAGCGGGGAGCCGGCCGGGGCCGAACCGGCGGCCCACTGGACGAAGTTGACGGCCTCGGAGAGGGACCCGCGCGAGCCCCGTCGGCGGGCGTGCAGGAACTGCAGCATCCGGTGGTAGGCCTCGCGGTTGTACGCGTCGCGTTTGTCGGCCTCGGCGAGCAGCCCCCAGGGCCCGGGCGGCAGCATCGGCCCGGGCGGGCGGACCCGGTGCTCGGCCATCGCCTGGTCCTCGTCCAGGACGGAGAGGGCCAGCAGGCAGATCCAGGGCACCGGGTCGTCGGGGGCGGTGTGCGCGGCGGTGCCGCAGGCGTGCCAGGCGGTCTGCCACAACTCCTGGGTGCGCGGGTGGCGTTCGCGGTGGGCGCGGACCGCGCGCTCGACGGACACCCGGGCCTGCATCACCTGGGCGGCGGTGCTGCCGGGCTGCTCGGTCCGCCAGGCCTCGACCAGGTCGGAGCCCGCGGCCACGGCGGCCAGCACCTGGGTGCGCTGGGTCCACGCCGGCCAGTCGGCGGTGGCGGCGAGCAGCTGGGCCATCGACAGCCAGCGCCCGGCCCGCAGGTCCTGCACGGTGGCGCGCAGGGGGTCGTCATGACCGGCCGGGTGGTAGACCGGCCGGAAGTCGGGGCCGGGCATCACTCCGTTCCCGTCGGCGGGCAGGCGGATCTCGGTGCGCTGGTCATGGTTCCTCGTGCGGGGCGTACAGGCGTGCGGGCGGGGGGTGTGCCGTGCTTGCGGTCGGCGCTCGCGCGAGGCGGCAGGCGTCCGGAACGGACCGCCGGCTACCGGCCGTTGATCGGCGATCACTATAGGGCCGATCGATGGCGCGTTGTGCACTTCGGTTCGACAATTGCCGACATTCGCGCGCGGATTCGGGCCGACACGGCCTGTCGGCTTGCCCGGACGGCCCGGTGAACGGTACGGGCGGATGAACTGCGGATGATTTTCCGTACCGTGGGCGGCACTTGACGGGGGCTCCGGTCTGGACCACTCTTCGAGCGACGATCATGGCCGGGAACGCGGCGGCCGATCACGGCCGGAGCGCGGCCGACGACCATGGCCCAAGGACCGGCGGGCGGGACGGGAGAGCGATGACGACGGGTCCGGTACTGGCCGTCGACCAGGGCACCTCGGGCACCAAGGCCCTGGTGGTCTGCCCGGAACGCGGGGTCATCGGCTCGGGGTTCGCTCCGGTGCGGCCCCGCCACCTACCCGGCGGACGGGTCGAGGTGGACCCGCGCGAGCTGCTGGACTCGGTGCTGGCGGCCGGACGGGCCGCGCTGGCCGGGGCCGGAGAGCCGGTGGCCGCCGTGGGGCTGGCCAACCAGGGTGAGACGGTGCTCGCCTGGGACCCGGCGACCGGTGAGCCGCTGACGGACGCGATCGTCTGGCAGGACCGGCGCGCCGAGGAGGTGTGCGCCGCGCTCGCCCCGAGGGCCGAGGAGCTGCGGACGCTGACCGGGCTGCCGCTGGACCCCTACTTCGCCGCGCCCAAGATGACCTGGATCCGCCGGAACCTCACCCGCGAGGGCGTGGTGACCACCAGCGACGCCTGGCTGGTCCACCGGCTCACCGGGGCCTTCGTCACCGACGCGGCCACCGCCGGGCGCACCCAGCTGCTCGACCTGGACACCGCCGCCTGGTCTCCGGCCGCCCTGGACGCCTTCGGGCTGGCCGGCGAGCGGCTGCCCCAGGTGGTGGACACGGCCGGGGCGTTCGGCTCCACCGGGGCGTTCGGCGCCGAGGTGCCGCTGACCGGGCTGATCGTGGACCAGCAGGCGGCGCTGCTCGCCCATGGGGCGCACCGCCCCGGCGAGGCCAAGTGCACCTACGGTACGGGGGCGTTCCTGCTGGCCCACACCGGCTCCACGCCCCTGCGCGGGGACTCGGGGCTGGTCTCCTGTGTGGCCTGGCGGCTGGCCGGCCGGACCAGCTACTGCCTGGACGGCCAGGTGTACACGGCCGCCTCGGCGGTGCGCTGGCTCACCGATCTGGGCGTGCTCTCCGGGGCGGCGGAGCTGGACGCGGTGGGCGGTACGGTGCCGGACGCCGGCGGGGTGGTGTTCGTCACCGCCCTGGCCGGGCTGGCGGCGCCCTGGTGGCGGGGCGAGGCCCGCGGCTCGCTCACCGGGCTGGGCCTGGACACCGGCGCCGGGCATCTGGTGCGGGCGCTGTGCGAGGGGATCGCCGCCCAGGTGGTGGAGCTGGTCGCGGCGGCCGCCGCCGATCTGGGCGCCCCACCGGCCGCGCTGCGGGTGGACGGCGGGCTGACCCGTTCGGCGCTGCTGATGCAGACCCAGGCCGATCTGCTGCAACTCCCGGTGGAGGTGGCCGCGTTGCCGGACGCCACCGCGCTGGGGGCGGCGGCGCTGGCCCGGATGGGCCTGGACCCGGGGCTGACCCTGAAGGAGGCGGCCCCCGGGGCCGCCCCCTCGGCCGTCTACGAGCCACGGATCGGCGCCGCCGAGGCGGCCGAGCGGATGGCCGCCTTCCGGGCCGCGGTCGCCGCGCTGCCCGACGCCCCGGCGGCCCCCTCCCCCGCCGCGCCGTGACCTCCGGGGAAGGGCGCCGGGCCGGGACCGCCGGGGACGGCTGCCGGGCCGGGATGGCCGAGGAAGGGCGCCGGGCAGGGATCTTTGGTGACGGGCACCGCCCGGGGACGGCCGGGGAAGGACGCCGGGCCGGGACCGCCGGTGAGGGGCGCCGCCTCGGGGTGGCCGGTGGGGGGCGCCATCCTGGGGACGCGGGGGACGGCCGCCGGGCCGGGCGCCCCGGCCAAGGGCACCGCCCCGGGGCCGTGACCCGGCGGGGTTCGCTTTCGGCCACCGGGGTGGACGGTGGTGGCGGGGAGCCGTACGACGTGGTCGTGGTGGGCGCCGGGGTGGTGGGCGCGGCCATCGCCCGCGAGCTGGCCCGCCATCCGCTCCGGATCGCCGTGCTGGACGCGGCCGAGGACGTCGGTGAGGGCTCCTCCAAGGCCAACACCGCGATTCTGCACACCGGTTTCGACGCGGTGCCGGGCACCCTGGAGGCCCGGCTGGTACGCGAGGGGCACCGGCTGCTCACGGCGTACGCGGCCGAGACCGGCATCCCCGTCGAACCGGTCGGCGCGCTGCTGGTCGCCTGGGACGGCACCCAGCTGGCCGCGCTGCCCGCACTGGCGGCCAAGGCCGAGGCCAACGGCCACCGCACCACCCGGCTCATCGACGCCGACGAGCTGTACACCCGCGAACCGCATCTGGGACCGGGGGCCCTGGGGGCGCTGGAGGTTCCCGGGGAGAGTCTGATCTGCCCCTGGACCACCGTGCTCGCCTACGCCGTCCAGGCCGTACGCGCCGGGGCGGACCTGCATCTGAACTGCCGGCTGGAGGGTGTCGCGGAGGACGTCTCCGGGACGGGGCCGGTGCGTGAACTGCTCACCAGCCGTGGCCGGTTGCGGACCCGGTATCTGGTGAACGCGGCCGGGCTGTACGCGGACGAGGTGGACCGGCTCCTCGGCCACCGGGACTTCACGGTCACCCCCCGACGCGGCCAGCTGCTGGTCTTCGACGCCTTCGCCCGCTCCCTGGTGCGGCACATCCTGCTGCCGGTGCCGACCGCGCTGGGCAAGGGGGTGCTGGTCGCGCCGACCGTGCACGGCAAGGTACTGCTCGGCCCGACCGCCGAGGACCTGGACCCGTCCGACAAGACGGCGACCGGGTCGACGGAGGAGGGCATGGCCCGTCTGCGCGAGCAGGGTGCGCGCATTCTGCCGGAGCTGGTCGCCGAGGAGGTCACCGCCGTCTACGCGGGGCTGCGCGCGGCCACCGGCCAGGAGGACTACCGGATCACCGCCCACCCGGGGCGGCGCTATGTCACGGTGGGCGGGATCCGCTCCACCGGGCTGACCGCCTCCCTGGCGATCGCCCGCCATGTGGCCGGGCTGCTGGCGGACAGCGGGCTGGACCTGGACTCTGGCGCGGTGCGGCCGCTGCCGCCGGTGCGGATGCCCAACCTCGGTGAGGCCTTCCCCCGACCGTACGCGGACGCTCGACTCATCGCCGCGGACCCGGCGTACGGGACGGTGGTCTGCCATTGCGAGCGGGTGACGCTCGGCGAGATCCGCGACGCGCTCGCCTCCGAACTGCCGCCCGTCTCACCGGGCGGGCTGCTCCGGCGCACCCGGGCGCTCGCCGGTCGCTGCCAGGGCTTCGCCTGCGGGGCGGCCGTCCGGGCGCTGCTGGAAGGGGCGGCCCGGTGAGGCGGGAGCGGACGGTGGATGTACTGGTGGTCGGCGCGGGGCCGGCGGGGCTGGCCTCGGCGGCCCGGCTGGCCTCGGCGGGAGCGGGTGTGGTGGAGGTGCTGGAGCGGGAGTCCGCGCCCGGCGGTGCCTTGCGGTATCTGCGCTCCCCCGGTCCGGGGCTGCCGCTCGGCGGTCCGGGGTACGCCCGGTGGCTGACCACGGCCGCGCTACGGGCCGGGGCGGTGCTGCGGACCGGGGTGTCCGCCACCGGCTGGGCGGATCTCCCCGGCACGGGAACGGGCACGGGGGCAAGGCCGGGGGCGGTGGAGACGACCGGGCCGGGAGGGCTGGAGCGGATCACCGCCCGGGCGGTGGTGCTGGCGACCGGGGCGCGGGAGCGTCCGCGCAGTGCCCGGCTGGTGCCCGGGACCCGGCCGGCCGGGGTGCTGACCACCGGTGAACTGCTCCGTACGGTCGAGCTGTTCGGGCAGCGGGTGGGTGAGCGGGCGGTGGTGGTCGGGGGCGGCCCGGTGGCGCGGCGGGCGGTCCTGGTGCTGCGCCGCTCGGGCACCGAGGTCGCCGCGGTGGTCGCGGAGGAGGCGGTCGGCGGGTGGCGGCGGTCCGCCGGGGGCCTCGGCGGGCCGGTGCCGCTGCTGCGCGGGGCGCGGGTGACCGGACTGGCCGGGCGGGGGCGGCTCAGCGGGGTCGCGGTGACCGGTCCGGACGGGCGTACGGCGGTGCTGGGCTGCGACACGGTGGTGTTCACCGGGGACTGGGTGCCGGATCAGGTGCTCGCCCGGTACGGCGGGGTGGTGCTGGACCCGGGCACCGGCGGACCGGCCGTGGACGCGGGTTTCCGTACCAGCGCACCGGGGGTGTTCGCGGTGGGCAACACCCTGCACGCGGTGGAGCACGCGCCGAGTGCCGCCGCGGAGGGCCGGGCGGTGGCCGGACCGGTGCTGGACTTCCTTCGCGGGGACCGATCCTGGTCCGTCGCCAGGGTGCCGGTCCGGGTGGCCGGGCCGCTGCGCTGGGCGGTGCCGAACCTGCTGGTGCCGGGCGCCGCCGCACCGGACGCGGTACGGCTGAGGGCGCTGCGGCCGCTGCCCCGGCCGGTACGGGTGGAGGTCCGCCAGGACGGGCGGCTGCTCGCCCGCCACCGGCTGCGCTCGCCCCTCGGACCGGACCGCTCGGGGTCGCTGCCCGGCGGATGGGCGGACCGGGTGGACCCGGCGGGCGGGCCGGTGCGGATCGCGGTCTGCTGAGCCCGGCGGTCGCGGTGAGAGCGGGGGCGGGTCAGCCTACGGGGTCGAGTCCGGCGGCCCGGGCGGCGGTGCGCAGCACCTCGCGGAGCATCTCCGGGGTGAGCCGGCCGGTGAAGGTGTTGCGCTGGCTGACGTGGTAGCAGCCGAACAGCTCCAGCGGCGGGCCGCCGTCGGCCGCCGCCAGGACCGTCCGGGCGCCATGGGCGAAGGCCGGGCGGGGGCGGGGTACCGCCCAGCCCGCCTCGGCGAGCGCGGGCAGCACCGCCTGCCAGCCGAAGGCGCCGAGCACCACCAGCGCGCGGGCGGTGGGCCGCAGCAGGGTCAGCTCGCGGACCAGCCAGGAGCGGCAGGTGTCCCGCTCCCCCGGTGTCGGCTTGTTGGCGGGCGGCGCGCAGTGCACCGGGGCGGTGACCCGGGTCCCGTACAGCTCAAGGCCGTCGTCCGGGCGGACGGCCTCGGCCTGGCTGGCCAGCCCGAGGTCGTGCAGCGCGGCGAACAGCACGTCACCGGAGCGGTCGCCGGTGAACATCCGTCCGGTGCGGTTGCCGCCGTGGGCGGCCGGGGCGAGCCCCACCAGCAGCAGGGCGGCGTCCTCGGGGCCGAAGCCGGGGACGGGCCGGGCCCAGTAGTCCCAGCCCGTGTAGGCGCGCCGTCCCTCCCGGCCCACCCGCTCCCGCCACTCCACGAGCCGGGGGCAGGCCCGGCAGTCGGCGACCAGCTCGTCCAGGTCGGGCACCGAGGCCGCGGTGGGCGCCGCCAGCGCCGGATGGCGGGGATCGTCGGTGCGGTCCTCCGGCGCGCCGGGCGGCGGGGTCGGGGGCGGTACGGGCATGGGCGGCGGGTCTCCCTTGCGAGCTTTCGGGTGGCGGGCGCGGGTATGCGCCTGCCCGGTCCTTCGGCGCCCACGCGGGCGGGCCCGGTCAGCGTGCGGCATGCTCGACCGCATGACGGCGAAGCGAAGCGCGGGCCTGCTGCTGTTCCGTACCCCGCCGGGCGGGGGTCTCCAGGTGCTCATCGCCCATATGGGCGGGCCGTTCTGGGCCTCCCGGGACGAGGGCGCCTGGTCGGTGCCGAAGGGCGAGTACGAGGAGGACGAACCGCCCGAGGACGCGGCCCGCCGGGAGTTCACCGAGGAGCTGGGGCTGCCGGTGCCGGCCGGGGAGACGGTGCCCCTGGGGTCGGTCCGCCAGTCGGGCGGCAAGGTGGTGACGGTGTGGGCCCTGGAGGGCGACCTCGATCCGGCCGAGGTGGTGCCGGGTGTCTTCACCATGGAGTGGCCTCGGGGTTCGGGCACCCAGCGGGAGTTCCCGGAGGTGGACCGGGTGGCCTGGTGCACGCCCGAGGAGGCGGAGCTCCGACTGGTGTCGGCGCAGCGGGTGTTCGTCGAGCGGCTGCGCGAGCATCTCGATGGCGGCCGGTGAGAGCGGGACCGGAGCGTGGCGGCCGCCGGGTGACGTTCGGTCAGGGTGACTGTCAGTGGGGTGCGCGAGAGTGGAGGTCCAACCGGTCGACAGGGAGTGTGGGATGACGGTGGTTCTTGACCCCCGGGAGCGCGCGGCCGCTCAGGCATACGTCAGGCTGATGGAGACGGCCCGGGCCGTGCTCACCGATCCGGACACCGCGCCGATGGCGGGGGTGTATCTGACCTCGCCGATGGCCGAGGCGGACGAGGCGCTGCGCCGCGCCGGGCTGACGGGCAATGAGGAGCGGCTGCTGCGCTGTGTGTCGGCGCTGCGCGGCGCGGATCCGGGTGGTTCGGCGTAGCCGGCGGCGCGGTTCCTGCCGGGGGCGCCCGGCCTGGCGCGGGGGCGCCCATGTGCGCGCCGACGCGCCGATCCGGGCGCCGAGACGGCACCCGGACGGCACTCAAGCACCCGGCTCCCGTGCGCGGGCGGCGGGCCCGGCTGGGGGCGTGGGGCCGCTCGCCGGGTACCCGGCGGCCCGGGGGCGGGGAGCCCCTGGGACCGGGGTCAGGGAGGGGCCGAGCCCAGGGTCAGGGAGCGGCCGGGCCCTGGGGCAGGGAGGGGCCGGGCCCGGGGTCAGCCCTCGACCCAGCCGTGGTCGGCGGCCAGCTCCACCAGGCGGGCGCGCACGCGCTTGACCTGGGCGGCGGTGAGGGTGCCGTCGGCGTCCAGCAGGGCCTCGGTCAGTTCGGCGCGGAACTCCTCGGTGGTCAGCACATCGACCCCGTCGTCGTCCACGTCGTCGTCGCCCGCCCGGGGCACGGCCACCCGGGCCGGCCGGGTGGTGGCCGGCGGCGGGGACACCAACCGGATCTCCGAGGCCTTGGGCCCCTTGTCACCCTCCTCCAGATAGAACTCCACCTCACGCCCGGCCTGGTACAGGTACTTCTCGTCCACCAGGTCGTTCGCGTGCATGAACACGTCCTCGCCCCCGTCGTTGGGGACGATGAACCCGTAACCGCGTACATCGTCGAAGCGCAGGATCTTGCCCACCGTCAGCACAGCCGTACCTCCACACACCACACACCACGGACCAGTCGGCCGGACGCGCCTGCGCGCCACGGCCCGCGAAGAATCTACCGCCATCCGGTGGAGGGCGGGAGGCCGGTGTCCCTCCGGCGCCCGGCGGCGGCCGTGATCCGGGCGCCCCAGGGGTCCGTGTCCGCCCGCAGCCGGGGCGATACCGGCGGCGGGTCATCCGCTCGCCGCGACACGCCGAGGTCGCCGCGCCCCTTCCGGCGAACGGCGGCATGGTGGGGAGGGAGGTGGCCGCCCCGGCGCCTCACCGGTGGCACACCGGGCACACCGAGTCCGAAGGGGACCGACATCATGCCGATGCTGCGCCGCGCCCGCGTCGCCGACCACGCCGCGCTCGTGGAGTGCGTGCACCGCTGGTGGGACGGCGGGGCCGCGCCCGCCGGAAGCCGCCACCCGGTGCCGGCGCTGCCGCGACTGTTCCTCCAGTCCTTCTCGGGGACCAGCCTGGTGGCCGAGGACGGGACCGGGATCAAGGCCTTCCTGGTGGGGCTGCACTCCGCCGACAACGACGAGCACGCCTATATCCACTACGTCGGGGTGGAGCCGGCGCTGCGGGGGCGGGGGCTGGCCCGGGGGCTGTACGCGGCGTTCTTCGACCGCGCGGGGGAGGCCGGGCGCCGGGAGGTGCGGGCCGCCACCTCGCACCGCAACGCCGGGTCGATCGCCTTCCACCAGGCGCTCGGCTTCACCCTGGACACCAGCGAGGCGGAGTGGGACGGGCTGCCGGTGCACCGCGACTACGACGGTCCCGGGCAGCACCGGGTGTGCTTCCGCAAGGCGATCCCCGTCTGAGCCGTCTGAGCCGTCCCCGCCGTCTGAGCCCGGTGCGCGGAGCCGTCAGGAGGCGGCGGTCACCGTCCGCTCCTTGGCGGCGACGGCCGTGCGGACATGCTCCTCGAAGGAGCGCGGGGGCCGTCCGGTGACCCGTTCGACCTCGTCGGTGACCCGGTCCTCGGCCCCCTCGGCGATGGCGCCGTCCAGACCGGCCAGCAGGGCCGCGAACTCCTCGGGCATGAAGGGGGCGTAGCGGGCCGTCATCTCGGCCACCGTGACCGGGCGGTGGCGCACCGGGCGGCCGGTGGCCTCGCCGAGGACCGCGGCCGCCTCGGCGTAGGAGAGGGGGCGGGGCCCGGTCAGCACCCGGTCGGTGTTGTGCGGCACGGGATCGGTGAGGGCGTACGCGGCGACGGCGGCGATGTCGTCGGCGTCCACGAACGCGACCCGGCCCTCGCCGGTCGCGGTCGTCAGCAGCCCGTCCCGGCGGATCGCCTCGGCGTGCTGGTGCTGGCCGGTGAGGTTCTGCATGAACCAGGACGGCCGCAGTACGGCCCATTCGGGGAACAGCTCCGGCAGCACCCGGTGGACGCCGCCGGCGCCCGGCCCGCCGGACTCCACCTGGGAGGAGCTGAGCAGCACCGCCCGGCGCACCCCGGCCCGGCGGGCCAGGTCGAGGAAGGGCAGCATCACGGGGACGGGGTCGAGTGTGCCCGGGGGCGGGATCAGATAGACGGCCGCGGCCCCGTCGACCGCCGGGCGGTGGGTGTCGGGATCGTTCCAGTCGAAGGTGGCGGACTCGGCGCCGGCGGCGGGTCGGGGCCGGCGGGCGGCCGCGCGGACGGGGTGTCCGGCGTCCACCAGCCTGCGGACGAGCCGGCTGCCGGTGGTTCCGGTCGCGCCGGTCACCAGGATCGTGGCGGGACGGGGCATCTGGGGTCTCCTCGGGACAAGGGCCGCTGGGCAGGGTTCAGGGGTGGTGGAGGGTGGGGGCGAAGGCGCGGGGGCCGCGAGCCGACTCCGGGACGGCGAGCGGGTTCCAGTAGTCGCGGTAGTGGGTGATGAGTCCGTCGACGACGGTGACCAGCGCGATATAGGACATCTCATACGGCTCCCCGGTGGCCACCAGACGGCCGGTGGCGCGCATCTCGGCGACGATCGTGCGGGGGTCGGCGGCCGGGGTGATCTCCAGATACGGGATGGCGCGCAGGTCGATGTGGTCCGGATAGCCGCGCATATAGCCGGCGACCGCGGCCCTCCCCTCCAGTCGGCGGGGCCAGCCCTCGGGGGCGAAGGGGAACTCCATCACCCCGTGCTCGTCCCACAGCCCGACCCAGCCGTCGATGTTCCCGGCGAGCAGCAGGTCCAGGCCGTGGCGGTAGAGCTCCCCGGGGTCGGCGGACCGCTCAGCGGTCGAGGGGTGGGGCTGGAGCGGACGGTGGGTCATCGCTGCCTCCTGAGGATGGAGAGGGTGAGGGAGACGAAGAGGAGAGGGGCTGGGGCGCGGATGCGGGGTCGGGGCGGTGGCCGATAGGATGCGGACCGTCGGTCCGTATCGCTGGGATCGACGATACGGACCGGCGGTCCGCTTTGCAACCACCCTCAGTCCGTCGTCCGTCATTCGCCATCCGTCGTCCGTCGTTCGCACCGCAGCCATTCGGCTCTTCAGCCCCTCAGCGCTTCACCGGAGGTCCCCATGTCCGAGCCACGCCGGCGCGCGGACGCCGTACGCAATCGGGAGGCCGTTCTGGACGCGGCCGAGGCCCTGTTCGCCCGGGGTGGCGCGGACGGGGTGAGCATGAACGCCGTCGCCGAGGCCGCGGGGGTCGGCAAGGGCACGGTGTTCCGCGCGTTCACCGACCGCACCGGCCTGCTCCAGGCCCTGGCCGAGCGGCGGTCCGCACCGCTGCGCCAGGCCGTGGAGTCGGGGCCGTCCCCGCTCGGACCCGGCACCCCGCCCCGGGAGCGGGTGGTGGCGGTGCTCGACGCCCTGCTCGGCGTCAAGCTGGACAACCAGGGCCTGTACCAGGCGCTGGAGGAGGCCGGAGGGGCGGCCAGCCCGTATCGGAGCCCCTCGTACGGGTGGTGGCACGACGTCCTGCGGGACGACCTGGCCCGCCTCACCGGAACCGCCGGCCAGGCGGACTTCCTGGCCCATGCGCTGCTGGCCGCCGTCCGGGCCGACCTGGTCGCCCATCTGACCGCCGAGGAGCGGCTGCCGGTCGCGGAGCTGCGGCGGCGGCTCACCGCGTACGCGCACGCGGTGGTCCCGCCCGAGCGGGAGTGAGGGACGGCGTCCCGCCGGACGCGGACCCGGCATCAGCTCCCGTACTGCTCGGCCTGGAGCTGGTACATGCGCCGGTAGCGGGATTCCGGGCGGTCCATCAGCTCCTGGTGGGAGCCGGACTCCACGATCCGCCCCTCGTGCAGTACGTGGATCACGTCCGCCGCCTGGACCCCGGCCATGCGGTGGCTGACCAGCACCACCGTGCGGCCCTCGGCGGCCAGGTCGCGGATGCGGCGGAAGGAGTCGACCTCGGCCTCCGGGTCGAGCGCGGAAGTGGGCTCGTCGGCGATGACCAGGCTGGCCTCGCGGTAGCGCAGTCGGGCCTGTCCTACGGTCTGCCACTGGCCGCCGGAGAGCTCCGAGCCGCCCCGGAACTGGCGCGCCAGCAGGGTGTCGTAGCCCCGGGGCAGCGTGGCGCCGAGCCGGTCCGCGCCGGAGTGGGCGGCGGCCCGCTCCAGGCGGCCGGGGGCCGGGTCGCCGCCGGGCTCGCCGATGGTGATGTTGGTGCGCACGGTGAACGGCCAGCGCTGGAAGTCCTGGTCGAGCACGGCGACATGGCGGAAGACGTCGTACCGGTCCGCCTCCGCCAGATCGGTGCCGCCCCACAGGACCCGGCCGCCGTCGGGCAGGTGCAGCCCGGCCAGGACCTTGACCAGGGTGGACTTGCCGGAGCCGTTGGCGCCCACGAGTGCGACCACGGTGCCGGCGGTCAGGGTGAGGCTGACGCCGCGCAGTGCGGGCTCCTCGCGGTCGGGGTAGCGGAAGACCACGTCCTCGAAGACGATCTTGCCGGGGAAGTCGGGCAGCGGGGTGCCGCCGGCCGGGATGGCCCGCCGGTCGGCCTCGGCGGTGAGCCGGTGCAGGTCCCGGACGTACAGGGACTCCTCGTGCAGGGTGTTGACATGGGCGATCAGCGCGCTGAGGTTGGCCGACCCAGTGCGTACGGCGAGGGCGGCGGTGCCCGCCATGGCGATGTCCATCCGGCCGGTGGCCAGCAGCGCGCCGAGCGCGGCGTAGGTGAGCAGGGTCGCGGCGCCGGAGAAGGCGGCCGCGGTCAGCTCGGTGACGGCCCGTCCGTGGGCCAGCCGGGTCTGCTCGGCCTCGGAGGTCTCCGCCATGTCCCGGTAGCGGTCGAGCAGATAGGGGCCCGCCCGGTGGACGCGGATCTCCTGGGCCGAGCCGCGGTCGGTGATCAGCCCGCTGACCAGCCGGGCGGCGCGCTCGTGCTCGATCCAGTTCATCCGGGAGGCGTAGCGGCGCTGCGCCACGTGCATGGCGCCCCAGCCGCGCGGCAGGGCGATCAGCACCAGCAGCGGCAGCAGGGCGGGATGGAGCACGGTGAGCACCCCGCCGGCGGCGAGGATGCCGAAGATGCCGTTGAGCGCGGCGACGCAGGCACCGACCATGGCACGGGCCGACAGCGCGCCGAACTGGGCGGAGTCCAGCAGCTTGCGGAACTCCCCGTCCTCGATGGCCGACAGCTCCACCGCGACCGCGCGCCGCAGATACCCCTCGGTGGCGAGGCGCTCCACCTTGGGCTCCAGCCGTCCGGTGGCCGCGGTGGAGAGCGAGGCGAGCACCGCGCCGACGGAGGCGAGGACGGCGACCGCGAGAAGCGCGGGCAGCGCGGCGCGCAGCCGTTCGCCGGCCGGGCCGGTGCCGAACAGGGCGGCCAGGATCTCGTTGGTCAGCAGCAGGCCGAAGGCCTGGGCCATGCCCTGGCCGACCTCGGTGAGTCCCACGGTGTACAGCGCGCGACGGTCGGCGTCCCGGGCGATCCGCAGGGTGGTGGCGAGCAGCCGCGGCAGCGCGCGCACGGCGGCGAACGGGGTGAGGTCGAGCATCGCGTACTCGTGCTTCACCCAGCCGAAGTCGTAGCGCAGCGCGCCGCCGAAGAGTTCGCGCTCCCCGGCGGAGACCGCCGGGGCGATCCGCCGGGGCCGGCCTAACGGTCTCCTGGTACGCCTCTCGCCCACGGCCGTCCCCTTCCCCACGCCTGTCATTCCCTGGTCTGTCGCCACGGAGCGCTCCCCCGCCGCCGACCGGGTGAAACGCCGTACGGCGGTGGCTACGCGCGGGCTGCGATCACGGGGCGAGGGGCGGTACCCCCATTGATGTGAGGCGGTTCGGACCATGGGCGCGTCGCTTCCCCCCTCGTGAACCGATGATCTTATTTTCCCGTTATGCGATGGATGGCGGAGAGGGCCCCGCGCCGACTGGGCGCGGTGGCGGCGGTGTGCGCGCTGTGCACCCTGGGCGCGGTGCAGACCATGACGGCCACCGCGGTGGCCGCGCCGATCGGTGACCGGTCCCCGGGAGCGATCGAACGCACGGCGGCCGACGGGGGGTTCGGGATCGTGGTGCGCGGGGACGCGCTGCTGGCCGGAGCCAGGGTGGACGGGGCGGTCGCGGTCGGCGGCGACCTGGCGTTCGGCGCGGACCAGCAGGTCGCCGCGCGCTCGCCCGGCACCTTCACCGCGGCCGGTGACGCCCGGCCCACCGCCCTGCTGGTCGGCGGCGCGGTCGACTTCACCGGCTCCGCCCGGCAGGGGGTGCTGCGGGTGCGGGGCGACGGCTACCTCAAGGTCGGCGATCTGTCGGGGGCTGCGGCGCGTACGGCGGCTACGGCACCCGGTGCGGCGACGACCGCCACCCGGCTGGTGGCGGCCGGGGCCGCGTACGGGTCCACCCCGCGGATCGAGCTGACGGCGGCCCAGCCGGACGCCTCGCTGGCGGCGCGCGGACTGGTCGACCTCGACCGGGTGTTCAGCGCGCACCGCGAGCGGGCCGACGCACTGGCCGGCTGCCCGGGCACCGTCACCCTCCGGGACGGCCGCGGGGCGCCGCTGGCCGAGGGCGCGGCCCTCGCGCCGGGCGCCACGGTGCGGGTGCGGCCGGCCGCCGACGGGACCAGTGTGCTGCGACTGAGCGGCCGGCAGCTCGCGGCCATCGGGCTGCTGGTGTTCGAGCGCCGCCCGACCGCGGCCAACCCGGTGGTGGTCGTGGTCGACACCGCGGACACCGGCTCCCGGCTGAGCTGGCGCACTCCCGCGCTCGCCGGGATCGGCGGGGCGGACGCCGCCTCCCTGCTGTGGAGCTTCGGCGACGCCCGCGAGCTGACCCTCGCCCCGGGCGGTGGCACCCTGGTGGGCGCGGTGCGGGCACCGCGCGCCCGGTTCACCGATCTGAGCCCGTCGGCCATGGAGGGCGAGCTGGTGGTCGGCGAGCTCTCCGCCGGGCGCCTCGCCGGACCGGCCGGGCCCGCCGTGGACGCGGGCAGCTACCGCACCGTCCCGTTCACGGCCCGCCCGGTGTGCGCGGGCGGATCCGGGACGGGGGCGGCGGAGCAGGGCGCCGGTACGGGGACGGGCTCGGCCGTCGGTGGGGAGACGGGGAGCGGTATGGGGACGGGTACGGGCAGCGGTGCGGGAACGGGCTCGGCTGCGGGCAGCGGTACGGGGGTGAGCGCGGCGTCGCAGGGTGGCGTACCCGGGGGCGGGGCGAGCCCTGGCGGCGGCACCGACCCCGTACCCGACGGCACCGATCCCGTACCGAACGGCACGGACCCCGTACCGAACGGCACCGATCCCGTACCGGACGCGACCGGCCCGGCGAAGGGCGGGCCCGCACCGGAGCCGGAGGTCTCGCAGGACGTGCCGCTGGAGAGCGCGCCGGAGTCGGAGGGCATGGAGCTGTCCCCGGAACCGGTCACGCCGGAGGAGGGGCCTGAGCCTGCCGCCACCCCCGTCCCGTCCTCACCACCCGTGGCCGGGGGCAGCAAGCCCGGTGGCCCGGCGGCCGACGGGGACAAGGGAGCCGAGGAGGCCGAGGGGCCCGCCGGTGCGATGGCGGACACCGGCTCACGGCCGGTGCTGTGGGTGGTGAGTGGAGCCGCCGCGCTCTTCGTCAGCACGGGGGTCGCCCTGGTCACGGTCGCCCGCCGCAACCGGCGCGGGCTGCGCGGCTGAGGGGCCGGGGGCGGGGGCCGACCGGATCAGCCGGCCCCCGCCCTGGCCCCCGCGCGCCGCGAGCCCCCGGCAGAGGCAGTCGGTGAGCCGGGCCGCGAGGAATCCGTCGGGGTCGAGGCGGGGGTTGACGATGGTGAGGTCCGGACCGACGGCCTCCGGGTGCCGAGCAGGATGGCGCAGTCGCCGCCGAGCACCACGGGGAAGCGGCTCGCGTCCGGCACGCTCGGCACCGCGTCGGCCGGCCGGGCGGAGTACCCGGCGATGGCGGCGGGGTGGAGCACCCCGGTCGCGGAGTCCCGCTCGGGGTCGTACGGCGGCGCTTCGATCCGGTGGGCGCGTACCGCCCCGTTCCGGGTCGCCGGTCCGGCGCCGAGCAGGGCCACCGGCAGGTCCTGGACGCCGGTGGGCCGCGGTCCGCGTACGGACGGGGCCTCGATGATCGCCGGTTCGCGCACGGTCCGGCTCCCTCGTCCACCGGTGCGGCGCCGGTGCTGCCGCTTGGCCGCCATCGCCGCCGCCATAAAAGACCAGGGCCCGGGTACCCGATCGGCTCTCCGGCAGGCCGACGAGGAGGACGGGACTCTGTGAGGAACTACTCGGAAGACGCCACCCGGCAGGACGGGCCGCGCGAGCCGTCCGGGCTGCGGCTGGCCGGGGGCGGCGAGGTGGCCGGCGACGGCGCCGCTCCGGCACCGCTGGGCGTCCCCGCCGACCCGGGCCCCCTGCCCAGGGACCATGAGCGGGGCCCCGGCACGGTCCTCCCCCGCGGCGGCGGGCACGGCACCGTCCGGGGCGCGGACTTCGGCGGTACGGCCGGCCGACGGGCCGACGCGCGGGCGGACGCGGACGCGGACAGCGAGGCGGACGCGGACGGTCAGGCCGACGCGGACCGGGAGGCCGACGCCGTGCTCGGGGCGGGTGCGGGTGCGGGGGTAGGCGGGCCGGTGGCCGGCGGGCTCGGCCATGTGGAGCGGGCCGCGCATCCGCCGGACCGCACCCAGGCCATCCTGGAGGCCACCAAGCATGTGGCGGGGCTGCTGAAGGCGGCCGGCCATCCGTTCGCGCTGGCCGGGAGTGTGGCCGCCTATGCGCACGGGGTGCCCGCCAGCTTCCAGCACGACACCGACTTCGCGATCACCCGGGAGGACTCCGAGGCGATCACCCGGGACCTGGAGAAGGCGGGCATCCAGGTCCGGGTGCCGCCGGAGGACTGGCTGATCAAGGCGCGCAGCCACGGTGAGGAGATCGACCTCATCTTCGAGCTGGCCCGCCATCCGGTCACCCACGATCTGCTGGACCGGGCCCAGACCCTGCCGGTGGACTCGGTGCGGATGCCGGTACTGGCGCCGACCGACCTGGTCGCCAGTCTGCTGGCCGCCTTCTCCGAGCACCACTGCGACTTCGGGCCGGTGCTGCCGATCGCCCGGGCGCTGCGGGAGAAGATCGACTGGGATCTGCTGCGGGACGAGAGCGAGGGCGCCCCGATGGCGGAGGCGTTCCTCTTCCTGCTGGAGCGCCTGAACATCATCGACGCGCGCACCGGTCCCGGTGCCGGTGCGCGAGAGGAGGCGCCATGACCGCCGCCGACACCGCCGAGTACCGCATCGCCCATCTGCGGGACCGGCTGGCGAGTGAGGACATCGCCGAACTGGGCGTCCGGATCGAGCAGCGCGGCACCGGTGTGGCGCTGTACGGGACCGTCTCCTCCCCCGCGTGCCGGGAGGAGATCCTGCGGCTGGCCGAGGAGGAGCTGGCCGGACTGCCGCTCCACACGGACCTGGTCGTGGTCCGGTCGGACGCCCCCGAGCACCCCGAGGAGCTGACGTGATCCGAGTTGCGGCGGTAGGCGACATCCACCTGGGCCCGGACGGTGCCGGGACGCTGCGCCCGGCCTTCGACACCCTGTCCGAGCGGGCGGACCTGCTGCTGCTCGCCGGGGACCTGACCCGGCACGGCACCGTCGAGGAGGCGGAGGTGGTGGCCGGCGAGGTGGCCGGGCTGGGTGTGCCGGTGGTGGCGGTGCTGGGCAACCACGACTACCAGAGCGACCAGGAGGCCGGGGTGGCCGCCGCCCTGGACCGGGTCGGGGTCACCGTGCTGGAGAAGGAGGGCACCGTCCTGGACATCGGCGGGGTCCGGGTCGGCGTGGCCGGGACCAAGGGGTTCGGCGGCGGGTTCGCCGGGCGCAGCGGGGGCGAGTTCGGCGAGCCGGAGATGAAGGAGTTCATCCGCTACACCCGGCGCTGCGCGGACGGGCTGCGCGACGCACTGGAAAAGCTGGCGGAGGCGGGGTGCGCGGTGCGGATCGCGCTGACGCACTACTCTCCGGTGCCGGACACCCTGGCGGGTGAGCCGTTGGAGATCTATCCGTTCCTCGGCAGCTATCTGCTGGCGGAGGCGGTGGACGCGGCCGGCGCCGACCTGGCGGTGCACGGGCACGCGCACATGGGCGCCGAGCACGGGATGACCAGCGAGGGCGTACGGGTGCGGAACGTGGCGCAGCCGGTGCTGGGGCAGGCGTTCGCGGTGTACCACCTGCCGGTGCGGGCCTCGGACGGTGCCGATCCCGGGGCCGGGACGGAAGCCGTCGCGGGGCGGCCGGCCGGGGTGCGGTAGGCGGTCGGCGCGGCGGAAGGACCGCCGGTACGCCGGTGAGGGGCCCCGCCACGGTGGCGCGGGGCCCCTCACCGCGTACCGCCTCAGGGGCGCCGCCAGTCGTCGCCGCGCAGATGGGAGCCGGCCATCGGGCCCATCCGCAGCATCCCGCCGTCCACGGCGTAGGAGGAGCCGGTGACATAGGAGGCCTCAGGGCCGGCCAGGAAGGCGATGACCGCGGCGACCTCCCGGGCAGTCCCGGGGCGGCCCAGCGGCACGCCGGGGCGGCGCTCCCGGCGTACGTCCCGGTCCTCCTGGCCGGTCATCGGGGTGGCGATCTCGCCGGGCGCCACCGCGTTGACGGTGATCCCGTACTCGGCCAGCTCCAGCGCCATCACCTGGGTGAGCAGCCCCAGTCCGCCCTTGGCGGCACAGTAGGGGGCGGCACCGACCCGGGGCTGGTGTGCGTGGACGGAGGTGACGTTGACGATCCGGCCGCCGTCGCCCTGGGCGATCATCCGCCGGGCGGCGATCTGGGAGCAGAGGAACGGGCCGATCAGGTCCACGTCCACCACGTCCCGGACGGTCTCGTACGACAATTCGAGGAACGGGGTCGCGGTGCCGGTGCCGGCGTTGTTGACCAGGACGTCGATCCGGCCGAGGGACCGGGCCAGCTCCTCGACGGCGCCGGCGGCCTCCGGCAGGTGGGTGAGGTCCAGCCGGGCGAGGGCGGCCCGACGGCCGGAGCCGCGCACCTCCTCGGCCGTCCGGTGGGCGCCCTCCTCGTCGGAGTGCCAGGTGACGCCGATGTCCATGCCCTGCTGGGCGAGGCGTACGGCGGTGGCCCGGCCGATGCCGGAGTCGGAGCCGGTGACGACGGCGACCGGGGTGCCCCGGCCCGCGGGAGTGTCCATCGGTGCCTCCCTGGGGTGGTGTGGATGTCCGGTGGGCGGTACCGCGGGCGGGCGTCGGCAAACACCGGCGTACGAGGGGTTCGGCGTCCGGGACCGTGCTGAACCGGCCATGATCGGGAAGGGGAAGGAGATGCCGGACGTATCAGGCCCCGTGATCAAGCTGGTGCGGCGGACCACCGAGCCCGTGGCGGCGCAGACCCTGCGCTCCACGACCGCCGCGGTGATCTCCTATGTGGTCGCCCTCGCCGTCCTCCCTCCCCAGCCCGCGCCGCTGACCGCCCCGCTCACCGCGCTGCTGGTGGTGCAGGTGACCCTCTACGCCACGCTCACCACCGGTATCCGCCGGGTGAACTCGGTGGTGGTGGGGGTGCTGATCGCCACCGGGTTCTCCACTCTGGTGGGCCTGAGCTGGTGGAGCCTGGGGCTGACGATCTTCGCCGCGCTGATCATCGGCCGGTTTGTGAAGGTCAGCGAGTTCGTCCCGGAGGTGGCGATCAGCGCCATGCTGGTGCTCGGGGTGTCCCAGGCGGCCACCCAGGCCTGGCACCGGGTGCTGGAGACCCTGATCGGGGCCGGGGTGGGCCTGCTGTTCAATCTGCTGTTCGCGCCGCCGGTGTGGGTGCAGACGGCGGGGGCGTCCATCGACGGGCTGGCGCGCGGGATGGGCCGGATGTTCCGGGAGATGGGCGGGGAGATCGGCGAGGGCCATATCTCCTTCCCGCACGCGGCGGCCCGGCTCCATGAGGCGCGGCGGCTGGACCACGACATCGTGGAGGTGGACGCCTCGCTGCGGCAGGCCGAGGACAGCCTGCGGTTCAACCCCCGGGTGCGGGAGGGGCTGCTGTCCCGGGTCGTGCTGCGCACCGGGCTGGACACCCTGGAGATCTGCGCCGTGGTGCTGCGGGTGCTGACCCGCTCGCTGACCGACCTGTCGAAGTTCCGCACCGAGGAGTCGCTGTTCGCCCCGGATGTGGCGGCCTCGCTGGAGGAACTGTTCGGAGAGATGGCCCTGGCGATCGAGTCCTTCGCCCAGCTGATCACCAGTCCGGTGTCGGACAGCGCGGAAGAGGCGGAGGACCTGCTCACCGGGGCGCTGGCGGCGAGCCGGGAGACCCGGGACCGGGTGGCGGACCTGCTCCTGGAGGACGTCCAGGAGCACCCCCGGCAGTGGCAGCTGCACGGGGCGCTGCTGGCCGAGATCGATCGCATCCTGGACGAGCTGGACATCGACAAGCGGACCGAGCGGCTCACCCAGGAGCTGGACCGCAACGCGGCCGAGCTGGGCGAGCGGCACCCGCGGCTGGCCGCGCTGCGCCGACGGCTGCGCGGCGCCGCGCGGGAGCGCCGTACCACCGTGGAGACCGGCTGAGCACGGGCGGGATGGGATCCTGGAGTGATGGACCCTGACACCGAGCCGGACGCCCTGTTCGGTCTGGCCGAGCTGCTGGACGACGGCGGCGCCCCGGCGGACACCCCCGGGGCCGGGACGCGACCGGCCGGCGCGGGGCTGCTGGACGTACGGGAGATCCACGCCGAGCCGGCGGCGGCGCTGTCCCCGCGCGGCCGGCAGGTCATCGCCCGCTTCCCCGGGGCCCGGTTGATCGAGGTCGGCTCGCACTGGAACATCCCGCACCTGCACGGCAACGAGGGCAACGCGGAGCGCTGGGTGCGGGTCAAGCGGCAGACGCTGGTGCTGGGGGTGCGCAAGTCGCTGACCGTACGGCCCAACGGGCGCTCGGCGGACTGGATCGCGCCGGGGGCGTCCAACGGCTGCGCGATGTCCTGCGCCTACTGCTATGTGCCCCGGCGCAAGGGGTACGCCAACCCGATCACCGTCTTCACCAACCTCGGGGACATCACCGGCGCCCTGGAGCGGCACATCGCCGCGCTGGGCCCCAAGGAGGAGCCCAACCAGTGCGACCCCCGGCGCTGGGTGTACGACATCGGGGAGAACGGCGACTGCTCGGTGGACGCGCTGATCAGCGACAACACCGCCGACCTGGTGCGCGCTTTCCGGGCCTGGCCGACGGCCATGGCCTCCTTCGCGACCAAGTACGTCAACCGGGACCTGCTCGACCTGGACCCGCGCGGGTCCACCCGGATCCGCTTCTCCCTGATGCCGCCCGGCGACTCGCGGCTGCTGGATGTGCGGACCAGCCCGGTGGCGGAGCGGATCGCCGCCGCCGGGGACTTCCTGGAGGCGGGGTACGAGGTCCACTTCAACCTCTCCCCCGTGGTGCTGCGCCCGGGGTGGGAGGCGGACTGGGCGGAGCTGCTGCGCCGGCTGGACGACGAGCTGCCCCCGGCGGTGAAGGCGCAGGCGGCGGCCGAGGTGATCATGCTGACGCACAACCGGGAGCTGCACGAGGTCAATCTGCGCTGGCACCCCAGGGCCGAGGACGCGCTGTGGCGCCCGGAGCTCCAGCAGGCCAAGCGCTCGGAGAACGGCGCGCTGAACGTCCGCTACCGCAACGAGGTGAAGCGGGCGGGCGTGGAGCGGCTGACGGAGCTGGTCGCGGCGCACGCGCCGTGGTTGCGGGTGCGGTACGCGTTCTGAGCGGGCCGCGCGTGCGGCGTGCCCCACGGTGCACCGCGGGGTCAGCCCGCGGCGTTGTCCACGCGCATCCGGACCTGGTCCTCCAGGCGCTCCAGGCTGTGGTCGAGCGAGCGGTTCACGGAGCTCTCCCCGGGGTCGTGGCTCTCGTCGAAGAAGGAGAGGTGCACGGTGACCTCGCTGGTGGCGCTGTCCAGCCCGGCGACCTGGAGCCAGCCCGCGTAGCTCCCCTGCTCGCGGGTGCCCCACTCCAGGCGCATCTGGTCCTTGTGGGCGCGCAGCAGGGCGGCGGTGTCCTCGTCGGTGCGGTCCTCGTGGACGGTGACGGCGGGCGGCTCCCCGGCCCGTACATGCAGCTCGCCGGGGAGCCAGGTGCCGAGCTGGTCGACGTTGGCGGCCTGGTCGAAGACGTGCTCGGGCAGGGCGGGCATGGTGCGGGTGCGCTCGTACTCCGTCATGGGATCGGCCCCTTCGCTCGCTCGGTCGTGGGGAGTGGCCGGTGACGAGTGCCCGCCGGGCGGGAAACGAAGCGGTGGCCGCGAGCGGAGCCCGGAAAGGGGAAAGCCCCGGCTGGACGGGGGAACCAGCCGGGGCAGTCTGTGGCGAACGGGGAGGTCCCACCGGATATCCCGGTATCTCCACCCGTTCGATGTATGAACAGTAAACCATCTGGCGGGATTCAGGCCACCTCGGGGGGTGCGGTTCCCGTCACACCGGCGAGGCGGGCGGCCGGGGGCCGGACGCCGGGCCCCGGGCGGCCGGACTCCCGCCGCCACCGGCCTGCTCGGCGGCGGCCTGGGCGGAGAGCGGGGTGGCGATGTCCTCCAGCGACCGCCCCTCGGCCGCGACCGCGAAGAACACCGCGACCAGTCCCCCGGCCACCATCAGCGCCGCTCCGATGCAGAAGGCGAGCACGGTGTCCCCGGGGTTCCCGCTCTCGGTCAGCTCGGAGAAGATCAGCGGACCGGAGATACCGCCGGCCGCGGTGCCCACCGCGTAGAAGAAGGCGATCGCCATCGCCCGGGTCTCCATCGGGAAGATCTCACTGACGGTCAGATAGGCGGAGCTGGCGCCCGCCGAGGCGAAGAAGAGCACCACGCACCAGCAGGCCGTCATGGTGGTCGCGGTCAGCCAGCCCTGGCCGAACATCCAGGCCGTGACGAAGAGCAGGGCGCCGGAGAGCAGATAGGTGCCGGCGATCATGGGGCGGCGGCCCCAGGTGTCGAAGAGCCGGCCGAGCAGCAGCGGGCCGAAGAAGTTGCCCAGCGCGATCACCGCGAAGAAGTAGCCGGTCGAGCCGGTGCCGACGTCGAAGAAGGTCACCAGGATGGCGCCGAACCCGAAGGTGATGGCGTTGTAGAGGAAGGCCTGCCCGATGAAGAGCGCCAGACCGAGCACGGCGCGCTGGGGGTAGGCGCGGAACAGCGTCTTGGCGATCGTGACGAAGCCGACGCTGTGCCGCTGCTTGATGGTGATGGCCTTTCCGGCCTCCGGCAGCGGTCGGCCGATCTCGCGTTCCACCTCCCGCTCCACGTCCCCGACGAGTTTCTCGGCCTCCTCCTCCTTCCCGTGGATGAACATCCAGCGGGGGCTCTCCGGCACATGCCGCCGCACCACCAGGATCACCAGGCCGAGGACGACACCCAGGGCGAAGGAGACCCGCCAGCCGATGTCGATGGGCAGGATGTCGGTGTTGAGCGCGACGACGGAGAGCAGCGCGCCGCCGACCGCGCCGAGCCAGTAGCTGCCGTTGATGATCAGGTCGACCCGGCCCCGGTACTTGCTGGGGATCAGCTCGTCGATGGCGGAGTTGATCGCCGCGTACTCACCGCCGATGCCGAAGCCGGTGAGGAAGCGGAAGAGGAAGAACCACCAGGTGGAGAAGGACAGCGCGGTCATCGCGGTGGCCGCCAGATAGACGGCCAGGGTGACCAGGAACAGCTTCTTGCGGCCGAACCTGTCGGTGAGCCAGCCGAAGAACAGCGCCCCGGTGCAGGCGCCGGCCACATACAGCGCGGCGGCCAGGCCGGTGACCTGGCCGCTGGAGATGTCCAGGCCGCTGCCCTCCTCGGACAGCCGACTGGCCATGTTGCCGACGATGGTGACCTCAAGCCCGTCCAGGATCCAGACGGTGCCCAGACCGATCACGATCATCCAGTGCCACCGCGACCACGGCAGCCGGTCCAATCTCGCGGGGACTTTCGTGGTGACGGTCCCGTCCACCGACTGGCCGAGCTCGCTCATGGTCACCTCCGGGGTGTAGTGGCGGGCGGCGGGTACCCGGCGGCGATTCCCGCGAAACGGGGCATGGGCCGGACGGCCGGGGTACCCGGCCCGCATGAACGACACGGTGCGGCCGCTGGCCGTGGTGACCGGAGCCTCCAGCGGGATCGGCCGCGAACTCGCCAAACAGTTCGCCGGGAACGGGTTCGACCTGGTGGTCTGCGCCGAGGACGCGGAACTGGACGGCGCGGCGGCGGAGCTGCGCGCCCTGGGGGCGCAGGTCACGGCGGTCCGGGCGGACCTCGCCGTCTACGACGGGGTGGAGCGGTTGTACGCCGCGATCGGCGCCACCCATCGCCCGGTCGCCGCAGCCGCGCTCAACGCGGGCGTCGGGCAGGGCGGTGCCTTCCTGGACCAGGAACTCGCCGACGCGGCCCGGGTCATCGACCTCAACATCACCTCGACCGTCCACCTGGCCCGGCGGCTGCTGCCGGACATGGTGGACGCCGACGAGGGCCGGGTGCTGATCACCTCGTCCATCGCCTCGACCATGCCGGGCTCGTTCCAGGCGGTCTACAACGCCTCCAAGTCCTTCCTGCAATCCTTCGCCCAGGCGCTCCAGGACGAGCTGAAGGACACCGGGGTCACCGTCACCTCGCTGATGCCGGGTCCGACCGAGACCGAGTTCTTCCACCGCGCCGGGATGGACGACACACCCGTCGGCAAGCAGCAGAAGGACGACGCCGCCCAGGTGGCGAAGGAGGGGTTCGAGGCGCTGATGCGCGGCCGGGACAAGGTGGTGGCCGGCTCGGTGAAGACCAAGGCCCAGGGGCTGGCCGCCAAGGTGCTGCCCGACCGGCTGAAGGCGGCCGGGCACCGGAGGATGGCCGAGCCGGACGAGGAGTGAGGAGGCCGGCGGCACGCTGCGGGGCGCGGGGTGGGGACACCGGCGTCCGGCCGTGGGGCTCGGGGTCAGAAGCTGCCGAAGCCGCCGCCGCTGAAGCCGCCGCCGTGACCGCCGCCGGAGTCACCGTGGCCCCCGCCGAAGTCACCGCCGACGCCGCCGTAGTCGCTCCCGGAGTGGCCGTGACCGCCGGGCCCGCGAGCCGTGCCGGAACGGGGGCGCTTGGGCGGCCGGGGCGGCACCTCGTGGGAGGAGCGCCAGCGGCGGCGGGTGACGGCGGCCCACCACTCCTCGAACGCCACCGAATCCCCGGCGGCCGAGCACTCCGTCACCACGCTCTCCCGGGTCGGCCGGTCCCAGCGCAGGACGGTGAGGCCCTCGTCGCCGAGCCCCAGCAGCGCCTTCTCCAGTTCGTAGACCGTCAGCGGCTCCGCCGACCGGCGGGTGGCCTCCGGCACCGGGGGCCCGGCGGGCAGATCACCGCGGTAGACCAGGACGGCCGCCCCGTCGCCGTCGACCGCCCAGCCCCACACCCGGCGGCTCGCCAGCTCGTGGCACCGGGCGTGCCGGGCGTGGGCGGCCGCGCGCAGCGCCTCCTGCTCGGCCCGCTCGGCCTCCCAGCGGCGGGTCTGCTCCTCGCGCTCCCGCCGCGCCTCCTCGGCACCCGCGACCAGACGGCGGCCGATCTCCTCGCGTACCGGCGCGTATCCCTCCTCGGCCTCCGCCAGGGCGGCGCGGAAGCGCTCCGCCGCCCGCTCCCTGCGGCGCCGCGCTCCCGGCAGGTGACGGACCGTCGGGCGGCGGGTGTACGACCGGTAGGTGTCCTCCGCGGCGTGTACCGCGCGTGAGAACCGCTCCCCCGCCGCCCGCCACTCGGCCTCCTCGGCCGGGGTCCCCCAGACGGCGTTCCAGCCCAGCATGCCGCTTCTGGAGTGCCCGACCGGGTGGTACGAGTAGCCGGTCCGCCCCAGCGGCTCCGGATAGCACGTCAGCTCGCCCACCTCGATGAGTACCCTCCGCTGCCCTTCGCCGGCCATGGGCGACCACCTCCCCGCGTGGAGCATCCCCCACGGCCCCGTGGTGGGAAACGGCGCCGGGTTCGGCCGGGGGCCGGAGGGTACCCGGCCACGCGCGGGGACGACGGTACGGACGGAGGTGCGGCGATGAGCGAGCCGGCGGACTTCTGGGGCTACTCGACCCCGTCGCAGGCCGAGGGCGAGCGGGAGCCGGAGGGCGGCGAGCACCCCGACGTGGACCGCTCGACACCCTCCCAGGCGGAGGGTGAGCGGACCGCCGACGAGGAGGCGGCACCTCCGCCCGGAGACGCGCCGCGGTAGTCGGGGCGGCCTCCGGCGACAGGCGTCCGGTGCCGCCGACCGGAGACGCGCCGCGGACGGCAGAGCGAGGTGCGGACCGCCCTGGCGAGCGCAGTACGCACGGTGCGCCGGGGCGGGGCCGGGGTGCTCCCTCCTGCGCCGTGTGCGCACTGACCGAGGTGGTGGACGGGCCTTCTGATCTGCCCGGCCGGTCCGCCGGAGGCGGCCGAGACCGCGGCGACCCGCCCCCGGCGGCCCTTCCTCGGCCCTGTGCGCCGGACGGGTGGGCATGCCCGGCGATCACGCGGGCACTCGCACACGGGAGCGGGTTGCCGAGGACCGCCGGGGAGATCACCGGCCGGGCGCCCGCTTCCCGTCTTGGAGGAGCTGTGGCCATCGATGCAGGTGAGGTCGGAGAGGAGCACGGGACTCCCGGGGCACCGGGAACCGTGCCGCACGCGGGCGGCGTACCGGGAGCCCGGCGGGGTCCGGGAGGTGCGCCGTGTGCGGTGTGAGCGGTGAGATCCGTTTCGACGGGGCCCGCCCGGACGTGGCGGCCGTGGAGCGGATGACGGACCGGCTGGCGGCGCGCGGGCCGGACGGCCGGGGCATCTGGTCGCAGGGTGCGGTGGCGCTGGGCCACCGCCGGCTGAAGATCATCGACCTGTCGGAGAGCGGCGCCCAGCCGATGACCGACGCGGCGGCCGGGCTGACCGGGGTCTTCAACGGCTGCGTCTACAACTACCGGGAGCTGCGCGAGGAACTGCGCGGGCTCGGGCACCGGTTCTTCTCCACCTCCGACACCGAGGTGGTGCTCAAGGCGTACCGCGAGTGGGGCACGGACTGCGTGGAGCGGTTCGCCGGGATGTTCGTCTTCGCCCTCGTGGAGCACGAGTCGGGGCGGCTGGTCCTGGGCCGGGACCGGCTCGGCATCAAGCCGCTGTACCTGTCGCAGGAGACCGGCCGACTGCGGTTCGCCTCCTCGCTGCCCGCGCTGCTGGCCGGCGGCGGGGTGGACACCTCGCTGGACCCGGTGGCGCTGCACCAGTATCTGAGCTGGCACGCCACGGTGGCCGCGCCGCGCACGGTACTCAACGGCGTCCGCAAGCTGCCGCCGGCGACCGTGCGGGTGGTCGAGCCGGACGGCACGCACCGCGACCACCGCTACTGGGGGCCTTCGTACACCCGCCGCCCGGAGCACGCCGGGATGGGCGCCGAGGAGTGGCGGGACGCGGTGCTGGACCGGCTGCGCACGGCGGTGCGGCGGCGGATGGTCGCCGATGTGCCGGTCGGGGTGCTGCTCTCCGGCGGCCTGGACTCCTCGCTGATCGTGGCGCTGCTCGCCGAGGAGGGGCAGCGGGACCTGGCGACCTTCAGCGTCGGCTTCGAGTCCGAGGGCGGTGAGGAGGGCGACGAGTTCGCCTACTCGGACCTGGTGGCCGAGCGGTTCGGCACCGACCACCACCAGCTGCTGGTCCCCTCCGACCGGGTCTCCACCGCGCTGGACGGGGCGGTCGCGGCGATGAGCGAGCCGATGGTCAGCCATGACGTGGTCGCCTTCCACCTGCTGTCCGAGCTGGTCTCCAAGGAGGTCAGCGTGGTGCAGAGCGGGCAGGGCGCCGACGAGGTGTTCGCCGGCTACCACTGGTACCCGGACCTGGCCGACGTCCCCCGCGCGGGGGAGCCGGAGCGGTACGCCGAGGTGTACTTCGACCGCTCGCACGCCGACCTGGCCCGGGTGCTGCGGCCGGAGCTGCTGCCGGAGCGGGACGTGGCGTCCGACTTCGTACGGGAGCACATGGCCGCACCGGGCGCCGAGACCGCGCTGGACGCGGCGCTGCGGCTGGACACCCACGTGATGCTGGTCGACGACCCGGTCAAGCGGGTGGACAACATGACCATGGACTGGGGTCTGGAGGCCCGGGTCCCATTCCTCGACCACGAGCTGGTCGAACTGGCGGCGGCCTGCCCGCCGGAGTTCAAGCTGGCCCAGGGCGGCAAGGGCGTGCTGAAGGACGCCGGGCGCAAGGTACTGCCGCGCGAGGTGGTGGACCGGCCCAAGGGCTACTTCCCGGTGCCGGCGATCCGCCATATGGCCGGGCCGGTGCTGGACCGGGTACGGGAGGCGCTGTCGGCGCCCGAGGCCCGGGCGCGCGGCGTGTTCCGCGAGGAGTACGTGGCCGAGTTGCTGTCCGCCCCCGACGATCACCGCACCCGGCGCGGGGCGAACGCCCTGTGGCAGGTGGCGCTCCTGGAGATATGGCTGCAGACACACGGGATCAGCTGACCTGGGCGGCCGCTCCGGCGGCCGTCCCGCTGGCGGACGCGCCCGGCGGACGCGACAACCCCCGTCCGCTCACCGCGCACGCCTGCTGGTATCCCTCGGCGGACCCGGCGGGCGAGCGGATCGCCTTCGTCTGCGACCGGACCGGGGTGCCCCAGCTGTGGACCGGCCCCGCGTCCGGCGATCGGGTACCCGATGGCTCGGACGGGCTGCGGCTGCTCGACGCCGGGCCCGATCCGGTGACCGAGGTGGCCTGGTCACCGGACGGCCGCTGGATCGCGTACACGGTGGCGCCCGGCGGCGGTGAGCTCACCCGGGTGCTCTGCGTCCGCCCGGACGGCACCGGCCGCCGGATCGTGGCGGGCGCCGAGCCGGACAGCTCGGCCTACCTCGGCTGCTGGGCGCCCGACGGCTCCGCGGTCGCCGTCACGGTGGCCCTGCCGCCGGGCGGGGCGGTCCGTCTGCTCTTCGACGCCGGCCGCCAGGACGGTCCGGGCTGGGCGGGGCTGGAGGGCCTGGCTCCGGATGGCGACCGGGACCCGTTCGCGGAGGGCGGGGCCGGGGGCGAGGGCGGCGACCCGTTCGCGGAGGACGGGGCCGGGGCCGGAATCGAGGACGGTGGGCGCGGCCGGGACCCGTTCGCGGAGGACGGGGTCGAGGGCGAGGGCGGCGGGCGGGACCGGCTGGGCGCCTATCTGGTCGATCCGGACGGCGTCCGCTCCCCCGAGCTGCTGGCCGCCGAGCGCGGCGCGGCCACGCTGCGGGTCTGCGACCTCAGCCGGGACGGCCGGTACGCGCTGGTGCGGCGCGGTCCGCGCGGGCGGCGGGAGGCGGTGGTGGTGCGCACCGCCGACCGGGGCGCCGGCTGTGTGCTGCGGGTGGCCGACGGCGACCCGTGGATCGGCCGGTTCTCCCCCGACGCCTCCACGCTGTGGCTGCGCAGCGACCATGAGCGGGAGTTCGCCGCCCTGCTGGCGGTCCGACTGGACGAGCAGGGCCGGTACGCCGGGTACTCGGTGGCCGCCGAGCGGGCGGACTGCGACCTGGAGCTGCTGGCCTTCGCCGGGGACGGCGGGACGGCGGTGCTGGCCTGGAACGTACGGGGGGTGAGCGAGCTGCGGCTGCTTCAGCCGCCCGCCGGGGGCGGCGGCGAGCAGGTCGCGGGCGGCGGCGGCCGGGAGGTGGAGCTGGCGCACGAGGTGGTGGTGCGGATCGCCGCGGCGGGGCCGGGTGGCGCGGTGCTGGCGCTCGCCGGGTCGCAGCGCCGGACCGGGGTGTGGTGGCTGCCGGGCGGCGCCGCGCCGCTACGCACGGCCTGGTCCTCGCGGGACGCGGATGCCGTGCCGCCGGGCTCGGCGCCCCCGGTGCGGCCGGTGGCGCAGAGCCCGGTGGCCCGGGACGGGCTGGTCCTGGGCGGCTGGTACTACCGGGCGCCGGGGCGGGACGGCGACCGTCCGGCGCCCTGTGTGGTCCATCTGCACGGCGGTCCGGAGGACCAGGAGCGGCCGGTGTTCTCCCCGCTCTACCACGAGCTGCTGGGCCGCGGCCTGGACGTCTTCGCGCCCGACGTACGCGGCTCCTCCGGGTACGGCCGGTCCTTCACCGACGCCGACCTGGGCACCGGGCGGTTCGCCGCCCTCTCGGACGTGGCGGACTGCGTGGCCCATGTGGTGCTGGCCAAACTGGCCGACCCGGCGCGGGTGGCGGTGATGGGGCACTCCTACGGCGGCTATCTGACGATGGCCTCGCTGGTCTGGCACCCGGAGCTGTTCCGGACCGGGGTGGCGGTGTGCGGGATGTCCGACCTGGAGACCTTCTTCGCCGGGACGGAGCCGTGGATCGCCGAGTCCGCCGCCCACAAGTACGGGCACCCCGAGCGGGACCGGGAGCTGCTGCGGTCGCTGTCGCCGATGAGCCGGGTGGACGCGCTGCGGGTGCCGCTGCTGGCGGTGCACGGCGAGCACGACACCAACGTCCCGCCGGGCGAGTCCGAGCAGTTCGTGCGCGCCGCCCGGGAGCGCGGGCACGCCGCCGAGCTGCTGGTCCTGCGCGAGGAGGGCCATGAGTTCCGCCGCGCCGACAACCGGCGGCGCTTCCGCCGGAGGGCGGGCGACTGGCTGGAGCGGCATCTGGGCTGAGGGAGCGGGGCCATTGGGGGCTGGGGGTAGGTCTCAGGCCCGGGTGCAGAGCGGGCCGGGGCTGCCTACAGTGACCGCACGGCCGCTTTCCGTATCGGAACCGGGGCGGCGGCCGTACGGTCAGCACCCGGTCCGCACCAGGAGGCGCCGACGATGCACCCCCCGCTCGCCTCGTACGCCGTCGTCGTCCCCACCATCGGGCGGCCCTGCCTCGCCGGCTGCCTCCGCGCGCTGGCGGACTGCTCGGGGCCGGAGCCCAGCCGGATCGTGCTGGTGGACGACCGCCCGGGTGCGCCGGGCGGCCCGCTGCCGCTCGCCGCGCTGGGCCCGCTGGCGGACCGGGCCATCGTGCTGCGCAGCGGGGGCCGGGGCCCGGCCGCCGCCCGCAACACCGGAACGAGGGTGGTCGAGGAGCCCTGGACCGTGCTCCTGGACGACGACGTACGGGTCACCGCGCACTGGCGCGAGCAGCTGGCCCGCGACCTGGCCGAGGCGGGCCCGGACACCGGCGGGGTGCAGGGCGTGCTGGAGGTGCCGCTGCCCGCCGGGCGGCCGCCCACCGACTGGGAGCGCAACACCGCCGGGCTGGCCGAGGCGCTGTGGGCGACCGCGGACATGGCGTACCGCACCGAGGCGCTGCGGGCGGTCGGCGGCTTCGACGAGCGGTTCCCGAGAGCCTTCCGGGAGGACGCCGATCTGGCGCTTCGGGTGGTGGACGCGGGCTGGCGGATCGTCCGCGGTGAGCGGCGCACCGAGCATCCGGTGCGGCCCGCGGACCGCTGGGTGTCGCTGCGGGTGCAGCGCGGCAACGCCGACGACGCGCTGATGGCCCGGCTGCACGGCCGGGACTGGTGGGAGCGGGCGGCGGCGCCGCGCGGCCGGATCCGGCGTCATGCGGCGCTCAGCGCGGTCGGCCTGGGCGCGCTGGTGCTGGCCGGCGCCGGGCGGCCGCGGGCCGCGCTGCTGGCCGCGGCGGTGTGGGCGCTGGGGACGGGCGAGTTCGCCCGGGCCAGGATCGCCCCGGGGCCGCGTACCGCCGATGAGGTGGCCACCATGCTGCTGACCAGCGCGCTGATCCCGGCCGCCGCCACCTGGCACCGGCTCAGCGGACGGTGGCGGCACCGGGCGGCGCCGGCCTGGGAGGGCACGTGGTGACCGGGACCGAGGGGCGGCTCCCGGTGCGGGCGGTGCTCTTCGACCGGGACGACACGCTGGTGGCGGACGTCCCCTACAACGGCGACCCGGCGCTGGTGCGGCCCATGCCGGGAGCGCGCGAGGCGGTGGCGCTGGTGCGCGCCCGGGGGCTGGGCTGCGGGGTGGTGTCCAACCAGTCCGGCATCGGCCGGGGGCTGCTCAGCCACGCCCGGGTACGGGCGGTGAACGCCCGGGTGGACGCGCTGCTGGGGCCGTTCGGCGCCTGGGTGTACTGCCCGCACTCCCCCGAGGACGGCTGCGGCTGCCGCAAGCCGGCACCCGGACTGGTGGTGGAGGCGGCCCGCCGACTGGGGGTGCCGACCGGGGCGTGCGTGGTGATCGGCGACATCGGGGCGGACATGGCGGCGGCCCGGGCGGCGGGGGCGCGGGCCGTGCTGGTGCCGACCGCGCGGACCCTCCCGGAGGAGGTGGCCGCGGCGCCGGCGGTCTGCCCGGACCTGATGGAGGCGGTACGGCTCGCGCTGTCCTACGCCGAGGCGTGGGCTCATCCGGAGTCGGCGGCGGCGTACGCGGAGGGGCGGACCCGGCCGTGAGGGTGCTGGTGGTCCGGCTGGACAGCTTCGGCGATGTGCTGCTCGCCGGGCCCGCGGTGCGTGCCGCCGCGCACCGGGCGGAGAGGGTGACGCTGCTCTGCGGGCCGCTGGGCGCGCCGGCCGCCCGGCTGCTGCCGGGGGTGGACGAGGTGCTGGTGTGGGAGGCCCCCTGGGTGGGCTTCGACCCGCCCGCGGTCGACCGCGCGGAGGTGGACCGGCTGGTGGACCGGCTCGCGGCGGCCCGGCTGGACGCGGCCCTGGTGCTCACCTCCTTCCACCAGAGCCCACTGCCCGCCGCCCTGCTGCTGCGGATGGCCGGGGTGCCGCATATCGCCGCGGACAGTGTGGACGCGCCCGGGGCGCTGCTGGACGTCCGTCATCAGCGGGCCCCGCACGCCCACGAGGCGAAGGCGGGGCTCGACCTGGCCGAGGCGGCCGGGTTCCCGCGCCCACCGGGTGACGACGGCCGGCTGCGGGTCCGGCACGCCGCCGGGGCACCGGAGCTGACCGGCCCCGGCCCCTATGTCGTGGTCCACCCCGGGGCGAGTGTCCCGGCCCGCCGCTGGAGTCCGGAGCGGTCCGCCCAGGCGGTACGGCTGCTGGCCGGGGCCGGGCACCGGGTGGTGGTCACCGGCGGGCCCGGGGAGCGGGAGACCACCGCGCTGGTGGCGGGCCGGGACGGGTTCGACCTGGGCGGCCGCACCGGGCCGCCCGAGCTGGCCGCGGTCCTCGCCGGGGCGGGCGCGGTGGTCACCGGCAACACCGGCCCCGCCCATCTGGCGGCCGCCGTCGGCACCCCGGTGGTCTCGCTGTTCTCCCCCGTGGTCCCCGCCGAGCGCTGGGGCCCCTACGGCGTGCCGCACGTGCTGCTCGGCGACCAGGCGGCGCCGTGCGCCGGCACCCGCGCCCGCCAGTGCCCGGTGCCCGGGCACCCCTGCCTGGACGGGGTGACGGCCGAGGACGTCGTCGCGGCGGTGGAGAAGCTGCTCGGAGCCGGGCGGTGAGGGGGCGGCCTGCGGCCGCGAGGAGTGGGGCGGTGGCCGAGACCGGTGGGCGGCCTGCGGCCGGAAGTGACGGGGCACGGGCCGCCGGGGCCATGACCGTCGGGGGCGAGCGGGCACCGGGGGCGCGGGGGGCGCCGGACGGGGGTGGGTTGGCGGGGGCGGGCGGGGGGCCGGGTGGGGGTGGGGTGCCGGGTGCGGGCCGGGCGGATGGCTCGGTGGGAGGGACGGGTGCGGGGTGGGCTGGGACGACTGTTTCGGTGGGAGGGACGGGTGCGGGCGGTGCGGGGCGGTCTCGGGTGCTGGTGTTGCGGGCGCTGGGGTTGGGCGATCTGCTGGCCGGGGTGCCCGCGTTGCGGGGACTGCGGCGGGGCTTCCCGGGGTGGGAGATCGTGCTGGCCGGGCCCGAGGCGCTGGCCGGACCGGTGGCGGCGAGCGGCGCGGTGGACCGGCTGCTACCCGCCTCGGCGCCCGGGCGGGCGGTGCCGACCCGGTTGGACTGGACCGGTCCCCCACCCGAGCTGGCGGTGGATCTGCACGGCAGCGGCCCCTCCAGTCATCTGCTGCTCGCCCGGCTGCGACCCCGCCGGCTGTGGGCGTTCGCCCATCCGGGCACCCCGGGGATCACCGGCCCGGTGTGGCGGGACGGCGAGCACGAGCGGGAGCGCTGGTGCCGGCTGCTGGGCTTCCACGGGGTCGCCGCCGACCCCGGCGATCTGCGGCTGGCCCCGCCGCCCGGGCCGTCGCCCGCCCCCGGGGCCGTCGTGCTGCACCCCGGCGCCGACGCCGGCTCCCGGCGGTGGCCCGCCCAGCGGTACGCGGCCGTCGCCGGTGAGCTGCTGCGGCGCGGCCACCGGGTGGCGCTGACCGGCGGGCCCGGTGAGGACGGGCTGCTGGCCCGTGTGGTGTCCGCGCTGCCCCCCGGGCCGCGTCCCCTGGTGTACGCGGGCGGGCTGCCGTACCCGGAACTGGCCGCGCTGTTCGCAGGGGCGGCGGCCGTGGTGAGCGGCGACACGGGGATCGCGCATCTGGCGGTGGCCCATGGCACCCCGTCGGTGACCCTGTTCGGGCCGGTCTCGCCGCGCCGCTGGGGGCCGCCGCCGGGGACCCGGCATATCGCTCTGTGGCGACCGGGCCCGGCCGGGGAACCGCCCGGCGACCCGCACGGGCAGGAGCCGGACCCGCGGCTGCTGCGCCTCCATCCCGAGGACGTACTGAAGGCGCTGGACGAGCACCCGGAGGTGGCGCGCCCGTGATCGGTCGGCCTGATGACGCCCCGAGCCTGCCCGACCGGCGCACCACCGTCGTGGTGCTCACCCACAACCACCGGGACGCGCTGCTGCGCACCCTGAGCCTGCTCACCGCGCTGCCCGGGCGGCCACCGGTCGCCGTGGTGGACAACGCCTCGACGGACGGCGGGCGGCTACCACCCGGCGCTGTTCGTCGGCGGCGAGGAGACCCTGCTCGCCTACGGCCTGGCGGCCCGGGGCTGGGGGGTGTGCCACACCCCTGAGGTGGTGGCGGTGCACGCGCCCTCCGACGGCGGGGAGCGGGCCGGGCGCCGCGCGGTGACGCGGCGCAACACGGTGCTCCCCACCTGGCTGCGCCGCCCGCTGCGCAGGGTCGTGCCGCCCGCGGTGGAGGCCCGGCTCGGCGCGCTCGCCGAGCCCCAGCCCACGTCCGCGGCCCGACGCTACGTGGGGTGACGGTCGGGGGCCGGATCCGGTCGTCGTTCGGGTGGGTTGCGCGCGGGTTTCCGGCGCATTCCGTATCGGTTCGGAAGGACGTCGGGGGGTACCCGCACCTCATGATCACCATCGGGGTCGAGGAAGAGTACCTGCTGCTCGATCCGGCGACCTGCCTCCCCGTACCGCTCGCCGACGAAGTGCGGGCGGACGCCGGCCTGGAACCCATCGTCGGCGCCTCCGAAGTGCAGTCCGAGCTCCTCCAGGCCCAGGTCGAGGTCGCCACCCCGGTCTGCACCGACCTGGAGGAGGTCGGCGGCCATCTGCTACGGCTCCGCCATGCGCTGGGCGCGGCCGCCGAACGCAACGGCTGCCGGATCGCCGCCTGCGCCACCGCGCCCTTCCGTGAGCCCGCGCCGGTGCCGGTCACCCCCAAGGCGCGCTATCTGGCCATGCGCTCCCAGGCCCCGCAACTGGTGGCGGAACAGCTGGTCAACGGCATGCACGTACACGCGGCGGTGCCGGACCGGGAAATGGGCGTGGCGGTATTGAGCCGCATCCGGGTGTGGCTGCCGGTACTGGTCGCCATGTCGTCCAACTCACCGCTCTGGGACGGCAAGGACACCGGGTTCGCCAGCTGGCGCACGGTCGTCTTCGGCCGCTGGCCGGTGAGCGGCCCGCCCCCCGCGTTCGCCTCGCTGGCCGACCACGAGCGCCGGGTCCGCAACCTGCTGGACACCGGGATCATCACCGACACCGGGCAGCTCTACTGGCAGGCCAGGCTCTCCGACAAGTACCCGACGGTCGAGGTGCGCTGCGCCGACGTACAGCTGCGAGCCGACAGCGCGGTGATGTTCGCCGGGCTGGTGCGGGCGCTGATCGCCACCGCGATCCGTGAGGAGAAGGCGGGCGCGCGGGTGCCCGAGTGCACACCTGAGCTACTCCAGGCGGCCAACTGGCACGCGGCCCGGCACGGACTGAGCGGGCAGCTGATCGACCCCGGTGGTACGGCCCGCCAGTCGGGGGACGTGCTGGCGATGCTGCTCGGTCATCTGATGCCCGCGCTGGAGGAGTCGGGGGACGCCCGGGAGGTGTCGGCGCTGGTGCACCGGCTGCTCCAGCAGGGGACGTCGGCCGACCAGCAGAGCCGGGTGCTGGCCGAGGGCGGGCGCGAGGCGCTGGCGGAACTGCTGACGGGCGAGACGGTGGCGCCGTAGCGGTCTGCGCACGCTGCTCGGCGGTGTCCGGGCCTGCCCGCTGCCCGGTGGGTCCTCCCCCAAGGACTTCGTCCAGGGGCAGAGGCCACCGGCCCCGGACCGGTCAGCGGCGGCGCAAGCCGCCCACCTCATAGGCCGGTGACCTTGGCGGCGGCTGAGACCTCGTGGACCAGGGTGAGTGTGCGGTGGCCGCCCGGGGGGAGGGTGACGGCCCAGTGGGCGATGCCTTCGGGGTCGACGGCGTCCGGCACGGGGGCGCAGGCCTCTTCGCGGAGGCGGGTCTCCACGGAGGCGTGCTCGGAGACCGGGACCCGTTCCCGGACCACGATGACGCGGTCGTCGTCCTCGCCGGGCGCGGAGAACCGGGAGAGGTGGAGGCGGACCGTGCGGGTGATCACGGTGCGCTGGGTGAGCCCGGAGGTGCCGCGGGCCTCCTCGACCTGGCGGATCACCCGGTAGTCGTCGCGGCTGCCGAAGGACAGCTCGACGGGGGCGCCGGCGGCGGTGAAGTCCAGGGTGGCACGGCCCGTGTATCCGCCGCCGAGGATCAGGTCCACGGGGCCGGCGAGCAGCGCGTGGCCGGAGCGGTTCTCGGAGCGGGCCACCCGGGTGACCACCGGGGACAGCTCGGGGGCGCAGATGAGGTCGAGGCGGGCGGGGGCGGTGGACGTGGTGAGCGGGACGCTGTGGGCGCGGCCGTCGGCGGGGATCGAGACGGGGGCGGTGGGGCGCAGGATCCGGGTCTCGCCGCCGTCGTCTACGGAGGGCAGGCCGAGGACGGGAGTGGGCCCGAGGGTCGCGGTGTCCTCCTCGCGGAGTTCGACGTCGACGGTGCGGCGCTCGGCGGCGGGGCGGTCCTGGAGGGTGAGGCGGTCCTCGTGGAGGCGCGGGGGTTCGGTGGCCGAGGCGGAGCGGGCGGTGGAGAGGGTGAGCTGGACGCCGGACCAGTCCTCGCCGGTGCGCTGCCAGACCATGGCGTCGGTGTCGAGGGTGAGCCGGTCTCCGTGGAGGGTGGCTCGGTAGGCGGGGCGCCAGAGGGCGCAGGGGGTGAGGTGAGTGAGGCGGAGGCGGGCCGGGCCGGTGGCGGCGGATTCCACGGTGAGCTCGACGTGGGCGGTGAGTTCGAGAGGCTCGTTCTCGGCGAGGCGCAGGGCCTGGCGGGCCTCGTCGAGTTCGGTGTCGAGGGTGGTGAGGCGGGCCCGTACGGTGCGGAGCTGTTCGGCGGAGGTGTCGCGTTGGGCATCGAGGCGGTCCAGTTCGCGGGCCCAGCGGTCCGGATCGGCCTCGCCGGAGCCGGCGCCTTCGGCGATGTCACGGAGGAGGTCGGTGGAGAGTCGGCCGAGCAGGTCGAGACGGGCGGCCAGGCGGTCGCGTTGGTGGTGGAGGGCGGTGCGGTCCTGCTTGAGGGTATGGATGCGGTGGCGGAGGAGGGAGTCGGCCGGGGCGGGGGACGGTGCGCGGGGGGTCCAGGTGCGGAGGATGCGGGTGTCGAGGACCTGGACGGGGTGGTCGGCGGTGAGTTCGGCGTGCAGGCTGCGGTCGACGGCGAGGGGGCTGATCGGGCCGAGGCGCAGGCGCTGGACGCCGGGGGTCAGGTCGAGCGGGGTGGTGCGCTCGATGTGGGCGCGGTCCTCCAGGCAGGTGACGGCGGTGACGGGGAGGGGGGTCGGCTGCTCGGGGGACATGGTCAGCTCCTGCGGTTGCCGCCGGTGAGGGCCTTGCCGGCCGGGATGCGGATCTCGTAGCCGCCGTCGAGGGCGGTGGTGGCGCCGGGGGGCAGGTCGAGGCGCCAGAGGCGGGTGCCGGGGGCGTGGTGGTCGGGGCCGGTGGCTTCGGGGGGTGTGATCCAGTCGGCGTGTTCCTCGATGCGGATGTCCGGGTCGGTGGTGACCGGTACGCGTTCGTGGATCTCGACGGTGACGGGGCGGGGGAAGCGGTTGGCCAGTTCGACGTGGACGCGGTGGTCGAGCACGGTGACGTTGTTGCGCAGACCGGTGGTGGACTCGCGCAGGGTGGTGCGGCGGACGACCTTGATGTCCTCGGCCGGGCCGAGGCCGAGGCGGCGGACGGCGCCGGGGGCGAGGGTGGGGAGGGCCGCGGTGAGCAGGTGGTCGTCGTCGACGGTGACCTCGACCGGTCCGGCGAGCAGGGCCTGGGCGGTGGCGTTGGAGAGCAGCAGGGTGGCGTAGACGGCCGGTTCGGCGGAGGGCGCGGTGAGGTACTCGGTGCGCAGGCCGACGGGGACGGTGGTGAGGGTGACGGTGTGCCAGGTGCCGTCGGAGGGGATGTCGGCGCGGGCGGCGGCATCGAAGCAGTGGTCGAAGGAGCCGGCCGACTCCCGGGGGCGTACCGCGTGTCCGGGCAGGGGCAGGGCGGTCACCGCCTCGGCGCGGCGGCGGTACTCGTCGGCCACCGGGTCGGCGGTGGCGGGGAAGAGGCGGCCCCGGCGGTCGCCCGGTTCCTGCGGGCCGCTCAGGACGAGGGAGGTGTAGTCGAGTTCGGGGGTGGTGGGGTGGGGCGGGGTGGAAGGCGGGGGTGGTAGAGCCGGTGCGGGTGGGGGTGGGGTGAAGGCGGAGAGTGGGGGTGCGCCGGGGGGCATGGCCATGGCCGGGGCGGCGCTCCGGGCGCGGGGGGCGCCGGGGCGGGTGGGGGCGGCGCCGGCGAAGGGAGGTGGCGGAGGTGCGGTCGGGGGGCCGCCGTAGGCCGCGGGGGCGGGGGTGGGCGCGGCACCGCCCACCGCTTCGGCGGGCGGGGTGGGGCGGGGGCCGGCGGCTTCGTAGCCGGTGAAGAGGTCGGTGAGGCCGGTCGGGGGTTCGCGCCAGCCGGAGGGGGCGGGCGGGGGCTGGCGGCGGCCGATGCGCAGGGAGCGGAGCGTGGGCAGGTCGGTGCGGCGCCGGAGGTCGGCGGTGGCCAGGGAGAGGCGTACGCCGGTCCAGTCCTCGCCGGTCCGCTGGGCGACCGAGGCGCGCATCAGGAGTCGGCCGCCGCCGTCGCCCTGGCGGTAGGAGAGGCGGTAGGCGGGGACCCAGACGGCGCCCGGGACGCCGTACTCCAGTTCCAGTTCCGCCTCGGTGGCCTGGGTGTCGAGGGTGAGCAGCGCGGAGACCTCGGTGCGCAGGTGGGCGGAGGGGGTGGCGGTGGAGGCGCGTTCCAGGCGGTCGACGGCTGTCTCGTAGCGGTGCTCGGCCTCGCGGTACTCCCGCTCCAGGGTGGTGAGGCGGGTGTGCAGGGCGGTCAGTCGCTCCTCGGTGAAGTCGGCGAGGGCCAGCCAGGCGTCGACCGGGGTGCGGCGGTGGGGTTCGTCGCGCTTCTTGGCGGGCGGGGTGGGGCGGAGGGCGGAGACCTCGTCGATCAGGCCGCGTTGCCGGTCCCGGCGTTCTTCGGCGGCACGGTAGGCGTCGTGCAAGCGCTCGGTCTCGTGGCGCAGGGCGTCGGCAGGGTCGGCGGCGGTCTCGGTGGGCTCGGCCTGGATCTCGATGCGGGCCTCGGTGACGCGGGTCCCGTCGGGGGTAAGGGCCCGGACGCGCAGTGAGCCGGGGTCCAGGGCGCGGGGCAGCCCGGTCACCCGGACCCGGCCGTCGGGCGGGACGGTGCCCCGGGCCCGTCGGCGGCAGAGGGCGCCCTGGGCGTACACGGTGACCGCGTCGAGGGTCGAATACCAGCTGACGGCCTGTGTGGTGGTCATGTCGACGCCCCCCGTGGTGTCCATGGTGGGCGCAGCCTACGGGGTTCGGTGGGTTGGGCCGCACGGAGGGTCACCACACCAACGGCGTACACCACCGCGCCGCCCGTCCCCGTTCGGACCAGCCTGGGGGCAGACCGCAGGGGCACTGGTCCGTCGTCCGGGATCGCCGGCTCGGCGCACCGCGTCGGCGCCCGGCCCCGCGTACGTCAGGAGATCCGCATGGACACCGCTTCAGCCTCGGCGGCGGAACACCGCTGGGAACATGTCGTCGTGACCGGTGGCGCCGGCTTCGTCGGTTCGCATCTGTGCGCCACGCTGCTGGCCTCGGGGGCGGCCGTCACCTGTGTGGACGACTTCAGCACCGGGCGGCGGGAGAACATATCCGCGCTGCTGGAGCGGCCCGGGTTCGTGTTGGTGGAGGCGAACGTCTCGGAGCCGTTCTCGGTGGGGCGGCGGCCGGATCTGGTGCTGCACTTCGCCTCGCCCGCCTCGCCGGCGGACTATCTGCGGCTGCCGCTGCACACGTTGGAGGCCGGCAGTTCGGGCACCCGGCGCGCGCTGGAGCTGGCGCATGAGAGCGAGGCCCGGTTCCTGCTGGCGTCGACCTCGGAGGTGTACGGGGACCCGCAGCAGCATCCGCAGAACGAGCGGTACTGGGGCAACGTCAACCCGGTGGGGCCGCGCAGTGTGTACGACGAGGCCAAGCGGTTCGGGGAGGCGCTGACCACGGCGGAGGCGGAGGCGCACGGCACCGACGCGGGGATCGTGCGGCTGTTCAACACCTACGGTCCGGGGATGCGCGGCCATGACGGGCGGGCGGTGCCCACCTTCGTACGGCAGGCGCTGGCCGGTGAGCCGCTGACGGTCACCGGGGACGGCAACCAGACCCGTTCGCTCTGCTATATCGACGACACCGTGGGGGGTGTGCTGAGGGCGGCCGCGGCGCGGCTGCGGGGGCCGGTGAACATCGGCAACCCGGATGAGCTGACCATGCTGGAGCTGGCGCGGCTGGTGATCGGGCTGACCGGTTCGGCGTCGGACATCCGCTTCATCGACCGGCCGGTGGACGACCCGGCGGTGCGCTGCCCGGACATCACCCTGGCGCGGGACAAGCTCCAGTGGGAGCCCCGGGTGAGCGCCGAGGAGGGGCTGCGGCGCACCATCGCCTGGTTCCGCGAGCACCCCGAGGGCCGCTGAGCCCGACCCCGTACTCCCCCATCCGCCGTCAGGCACCCGCCGTCGGGCACCCGCCGTCAGGCATTCGCCGAAAGGCCAGGGACTTATGCGCATCCTCGGAATCAACGCCCTCTTCCACGACCCCGCCGCCGCGCTGGTGATCGACGGGCACACGGTGGCCGCCGCCGAGGAGGAACGTTTCTCCAGGCGGAAGCACGGCAAGCGCCCGGTGCCGTTCTCGGCCTGGGAGCTGCCCGAGCAGGCGGCGGCCTGGTGTCTGCGGCGGGCCGGGCTGCGGCCCCAGGACCTGGACGCGGTCGCCTACTCCTTCGACCCGGAGCTGGCGCGTCCGGCCGGGGAGCTGGGACTGGACGACCCCTGGGACCATCTGCGGCAGGAGTACGCGCGCCAGGCGCCGGACTTCCTGCGCACCGCGCTGCCGGGGCTGGACCCGGGGATCGTGCGGTTCGTGCCGCACCATATGGCGCACGCCGCCTCGGGCGCGTTCGCCGCCGAGGGCGCGGACACCTCCTCCGTCCTGGTGCTGGACGGGCGCGGTGAGTGCGCCTCGCATCTGGCGGCGCGCCGGGTGCACAGCCGGCTGGAGCCGCTGTACGCGCAGGAGCTGCCGCACTCGCTGGGCCTGGTGTACGAGGAGCTGACCGAGCATCTGGGGTTCCTGCGCTCCTCGGACGAGTTCAAGGTGATGGCGCTGGCCTCGCACGGGCGGCCCCGGATGCTGGCCGAGCTGCGGAGGTATGTGCATCCGACCGGGGACGGCGGCTTCCGGGCGGCCGGGGTGCCGTGGGCGGAGTTCTGCGCGCGGCGGGGGCCGGAGGAGGCCTGGACCCAGGACCACGCGGATGTCGCGGCCAGCGCCCAGGCGGTGCTGGAGGAGACCCTGCTCGACCTGGTGCGCTGGCTGCACGGCCAGACCCATGACCGGCTGCTGACCATGGCGGGCGGGGTGGCCCTGAACTGCGTGGCCAACGCCCGGATCGCGGCCGAGGGGCCGTTTCACCGGGTGTGGGTGCAGCCCGCGGCCGGGGACGCCGGGACGGCGCTGGGCGGGGCGCTGCTGCTGGCGGCGCGGGAGGGCGACGAGCCGGAGCCGATGCCGGGCGCGGACCTGGGCCGGGACTGGACCGACGCGGAGCTGGGGGCCTGGCTGAAGACGGCGGCGGTGCCGTTCGACCGGCCGCCGGACATCGCGGCCACGGTCGCCGAGACCCTGGCGGACAACGGCATCGTCGCCTGGTTCCAGGGGCGTTCGGAGTTCGGGCCGAGGGCGCTGGGGCACCGCTCGCTGCTGGCGCACCCGGGCCACGCGGGCAATCTGGAGCGGCTGAACGACGTCAAGGGGCGGGAGCAGTTCCGGCCGGTGGCGCCGATGGTGCTGGCCGAGCGGGCCGGTGAGCTGTTCACCGGGCAGATCCCCTCGCCGTACATGCTCTTCACGCACGGGGTGGCCGACGGGTGCCGGGAGCGGATCCCGGCGGTGGTCCATGTGGACGGCACCGCCCGGATCCAGACCGTGGACGCGCGCACCGAGCCGCTGGTGGCGCGGATGCTCACCGAGTTCGAGCGGCGCACCGGGCTGCCGGTGGTGGTGAACACCAGCCTCAACACGGCCGGCCGGCCGATGGTGGACGACCCCCGGGACGCGCTGGAGTGCTTCGGCTCCTCGCCGGTGGACCTGCTGGCCATCGGCCCGTACGCGGTGCGGCGCGGGGACTTCTTCCGCTCCGACGACACCGACGACGCCTCACGGCGCCGGGGGGTGTGAGCCGTGGACATCCTGCTCTGGCATGTGCACGGGTCGTGGACCACGGCCTTCGTCCAGGGGCCGCACCGGTATCTGGTGCCGGTGACCCCGGAGCGCTGCCCGGACGGGCTGGGCCGGGCCCGGACCTTCGCCTGGCCGGACTCGGTACGGGAGGTGCCCCCCGAGGAGCTGCGGGACGCACCCGTGGACCTGGTGGTCCTCCAGCGGCCGCACGAGCTGGAGCTGGCCCAGCGGTGGCTGGGCGGGCGGCGGCCCGGGCGGGACGTGCCGGCGGTGTACCTGGAGCACAACGCGCCCGACGGGGACGTGCCGGAGACCCGGCACCCCTGCGCGGACCGCTCCGATCTGACGCTGGTGCATGTCACCCACTTCAACCGGCTGTTCTGGGACTGCGGGACGACCCGCACCGAGGTCGTCGAGCACGGCATCGTGGATCCCGGGCACCGCTACACCGGGACCGTGGAGCGGGCCGCGGTGGTGGTCAACGAGCCGGTGCGGCGCGGCCGTTACACCGGTACGGATCTGCTGCCCGTGCTGAGCGAGGCGGCGCCGCTGGATGTGTTCGGGATGCGGACCGAGGGGCTGGCCGCGCATCTGGGGCTCGGCGAGGACCGGGTGCGGACCGCCGACCTGCCGCAGCGGGAGCTGCACGGGGCGATGGCCGAGCGGCGGCTGTATCTGCACCCGGTGCGCTGGACCTCGCTGGGCCTCTCCTTGTTGGAGGCGATGCACCTGGGCATGCCGGTGGTGGCGCTGGCCACCACGGAGGCGGTGGAGGCGGTGCCGGCCGGTGCCGGGACGCTCTCCACCCGGCCCGAGGTGCTGGCCCGGGCGGCGCGCCGGTATCTGCACGAGCCGGAGGCGGCCGCCCAGGACGGCGCCCGGGCCCGGCAGGCGGCACTCGAACGGTACGGACTCAAGCGCTTCCTGGCCGACTGGGAGCGTGTGATGACGGAGGTGTGCTCATGACCTCGCTCGAACCGGCTTCCGCGGCCCGCCCGTTCGGGGCGGCCACGCTGGGGCGGCCCCCGGTCGGCGGCCCGGGCGGGCGAAGGCTGCGGCTCGCCCTGGTCTCCGAGCACGCCAGCCCGCTCGCGGCGCTCGGCGGGGTGGACGCGGGCGGTCAGAACGTGCACGTGGCCCGGCTGGCGAGCGCGCTCGCCGACCGGGGCCACCAGGTGGCCGTCTACACCCGCCGGGACTCCCCCGACCTGCCGGAACGGGTGGCGCTGCGTCCCGGGGTGGAGGTCCGCCATGTGCCGGCCGGGCCCGCCGAGCCGGTGCCCAAGGACGAACTGCTGCCGCATATGGTGGAGTTCGGCGACTGGCTGGCCCGGCAGTGGCGGGAGCGCCCGCCGGACCTGGTCCACTCGCACTACTGGATGTCCGGGGTCGCCTGCCTGCGCGCGGTGCGGGCCACCGGACTGCCGCTGGTGCACACGTACCACGCGCTCGGCGCCGTGAAGCGGCGCCACCAGGGCGAGGCGGACACCAGCCCGCCGGAGCGGGTGGAGCGCGAGCGGGAGGTGGGGCTCGGCTGCGACCGGATCGTGGCCACCTGCCATGACGAGGTGTTCGAACTGACCATGATGCGGCTGCCGGTGGAGAAGACCGGGGTCGTGCCGTGCGGGGTGGACACCGAGCAGTTCCGCCCGGACGGTCCCTCCGCGCCGCGCACCGGGGGCCTGCCGCACCGGCTGGTGCAGCTCGGCCGGCTGGTGCCCCGTAAGGGCGCCGGGGTCTCGCTGGCCGCCCTGGGCCGGCTGCCGGACACCGAGCTGCTGATCGTCGGCGGCCCGCCCGCCGACCGGGTGGAGGCCGATCCGGAGGTCCGCCGGCTGCGGGAGGCGGCCCGGCTCGCCGGGGTGACAGACCGGGTCCGCTTCACCGGGGGCGTGGCCCCCGACGCGGTGGCGCCGCTGCTGCGCAGCGCGGATGTGGTGCTCTGCCCGGCGGACTACGAGCCGTTCGGCATCGTCCCGCTGGAGGCGATGGCCTGCGGGCGGCCGGTGGTGGCCAGCGCGGTCGGCGGCCAGCTGGACACGGTGGCCGATCCGGCGACCGGCCGGCTGGTGCCGCCGCGCGATCCAGAGGCACTGGCCGCGGCGGTCGCCGCGCTGCTGGCCGACCCGGCGCGGCGGGCCGCGTGCGGGGCGGCGGGCCGGCGGCGGGTGCTCAGCCGCTACGGCTGGGGGCGGGTGGCGGCGGCCACCGAGCGGGAGTACGCCGCAGTGCTGGCGGCCCGTCCCGCGGTCACCGGGGTCACCGGGGTCACCGGGGCGGCGTGAGCCCCGGGCCCCGATCCCGTCCGACGGCCGCTCCCGCCGGACGCCGGCTTCCCGCCAGAGGTGGATTCCCGTCCGACGCCCGCTTCCCGTCCGACGCCGACTTTCCGTCGGAGGCCGACCTCCTGTCGGAGGCCGACTCCCCGTCCGACGCCGACTCCCCGTCCGACGCCGACTTCCCGCCCGACGCCGACTTCCCGCCCGACGCCGACCTCCCGCCGGGGGCCGGCTCCCCGCCCGACGCCGACTTCCTGCCGGAGGCCGACCTCTCGTCGGAGGCCGACTTCCCGTCGGAGGCCGACCTCCCGCCGGAGGCCGGCTCCCCGCCCGACGCCAGCTTCCCGCCGGAGGCCGACTTCCCGCCCGACGCCGACTTCCCGCCGGAGGCCGGCTCCCCTCCCCCGAGCCCTCTCCCCCTCCCTCGACTTCCCTCTCCTGGTCCCGCCCGGTTGTGCTCCGTCGACGTCCGAAGGAGGTGCGGGCCGCCTCGCCCCGAAGGGCAGGCCGCGCCCGAACGCCATGACAGATCCCCACGCACCGACCGGCCCTGCCGCCGGTCCCCCGCTCGCCGCGGCGCAGGCGCACTGCCGGGCGCTGATCGACGCGCTCACCGTCTTCCGGGAGCGGCACCTGGACACCGTCGACCGGTGGGGCGCCCATCTGGCGGCCGTACTGCCGGTCGGCGGGCGGCTGCTGGCGGCCGGCAACGGCGGCAGCGCGGCGCAGGCCCAGCATCTGACGGCCGAGCTGGTGGGCCGCTACCAGCGGGAGCGGCCGGCGTTCTCGGCCATCGCGCTGCACGCCGAGACCTCCAGTGTGACCGCGATCGGCAACGACTACGGCTTCGACCAGGTGTACGCGCGGCAGGTCGCCGCGCACGGCCGCCCCGGTGACGTCCTGGTGCTGCTGTCCACCTCGGGCCGCAGCGCCAACCTCGTCCTGGCGGCGGCGACCGCCCGCCGGGCCGGGCTGCGGGTGTGGGCGGTGACCGGCCCCGGGCCCAACCCGCTGGCGGAGGCGGCCGACGAGGCGCTGTGCGTGGAGGCCGCGACGACGGCGACCGTGCAGGAGGCCCATCTGGTCGCCGTCCATCTGCTGTGCGAGAGCTTCGACGCCGCGGTGGCGGCCGGTCCGCCGGCCCGCGCGGTGGGTGCCGCCTCGCCCGTCCTGGCCCATCGGAGGATGTCATGAGCGTACGCAAGCCGCTGGTCGTCGTCGGCGACGTCCTGCTGGACGAGGACATCGAGGGCGTCTCCACCCGGCTGGCGCCGGACGCGCCCGCGCCGGTGGTGGACGTCACCGGTGACCAGCGCCGCCCGGGCGGTGCCGGGCTCGCCGCGGCGCTCGCCTCCCGGGGCGGGCGGGACGTGGTGCTGGTGACGGCGCTGGGCGACGACCCGGCGAGCGACGCGGTGCGCCGCTCGCTGCGCGGCCGGGTGCGGGTGGTGGAGCTGCCGCTGCACGGCACCCTGCCGGTGAAGACCCGGGTGCTGGCGGGCGGCCGTCCGCTGGTGCGGATCGACCGGGGCGGCGGTGACCCGGGCGAGCCGGACCAGGCGGTGCGCGACACGCTGGCCGACGCCCAGGCGATCCTGGTGGCCGACTACGGACGGCATACCGCGAGCGCGGTGCGGGGGCCGCTGGCGGAGGTGGCGCCGAAGGTGCCGCTGGTGTGGGACCCGCATCTCAAGGGCGACGCGCCGGTGGCCGGGGCCCGGCTGGTGACCCCGAACGCGGCCGAGACCCGAGCGCTGTGCCGGGGCGGCGGCGAGTCGCTGCGGGACTACGCGGGGCGGGGCGCCCAGCTCGCCGAGCGGTGGAAGGCCGCGGCGGTGGCGGTGACGCTCGGCGAGCGCGGGGTGCTGCTGACCCGGCCGGGCACCTCCACGCCGATGCTGGTGCCCGCGCCCTACCGGGCGGACGGCGACTCGTGCGGCGCGGGGGACGCCTTCGCGGCGGCGACGGCGGCTGCACTGGCCGACGGGGCACTGCCGGAGGAGGCGGTGCAGCGGGCGGTGGAGGAGGCCGCGGCCTTCGTGGCGGCCGGTGGGGCGGGCAACCCGTCGCTCTGGCGGGCCCCGGCCCCGTCCCGTACCGAGGCGCCGGTGTCCGATCCGTTCGTGCTGGCCGAGCGGGTGCGCTCGCGCGGCGGCACGGTGGTGGCCACCGGCGGCTGCTTCGACCTGCTGCACGCCGGCCATGTGGGGCTGCTGGAGAGCGCCCGCCGGATCGGTGACTGCCTGATCGTGTGTGTGAACTCGGACGAGTCGGTGGAGCGGCTGAAGGGCCCGGGCCGCCCGCTCAACCCGCTGAGCGACCGGGTGCGGGTGCTGGCCGGGATGGGCAGTGTGGACGCGGTCGCCGTCTTCGACGGGGACACCCCGGCGGAGCTGCTGTCCCGGCTGCGGCCGGATGTCTGGGTGAAGGGCGGCGACTACTCGGCCGAGGACCTTCCGGAGGCGGAGGTGCTCCACGGCTGGGGCGGCCAGGCGGTGGTGCTGCCGTATCTGGACGGCCGCTCGACCACCGTGCTGGCCCGCCGGGCCGCCGAGGCCGCGGCGCCGGTCCGTCCTCCGGGGCGCTGAGCGGGCCCGCCGCGGGCGGGGATCACCCCAGTGCACGCCGGGTGCGGACGCGAGACGGCCGCACCCGGCGTACGGCTGTGTGCGGACGCCCGGCCGCCCGGTGGTACGTGACGGGGTGCCGGAGGCGCCGGATGCAGCGTCGCCCGGTGGGGTACGGGGCGCCCGGTGCTGGTCAGACGGCCGCGCCGACGGGGACGGGTTGCCGGGGTCCGTCGGGCGGGGCGTGGCGGGGCGCGGGGAGGGTCACGGTGAGCGGGGCGGCCGCGATCGAAGGGGCTTCCGGCAGGGGTGCGGGGTGCGTGCGGCGGCGGTGCAGCAGGTGGCCGGCCAGGACGGAGGCGGCGATGAGCAGTCCGCCGGCCACCAGGGCGCCGCGGGCCCCGGCGTACTCCATCAGCAGGCCCAGGGCGGGCGGCCCGGCCAGGCCCCATCCGGTGCGGACGCTGCCCCACACGCCGAGGACCCGGCCGCGCAGCCGGGCCGGCGGGTCGGTCTGCAGCACGGTGGTGCCCGCGGTGTCGGAGATCGACTCGACCACGGCCATCGGCAGCACCAGGACCAGCAGCATGGCCAGTGACGGGGAGACCCCGGCCACCACCTGGAGCAGGCCGCCGGCCGCGGCGAGGGTGCCGACCAGCCGTACCGAGGGCCTGCGCAGCCGGGCGCCGAGGACGGCGCCGAGGATCCCGCCGACCGCGAGCACCGTGGAGACGGTGCCGAAGGCGCCGGCGCCCCCGGCGAGCGGGCCGGTGACCAGGACGGCCAGGGTGAGCCCGTAGTTCCGGCCGAAGACGGCGCTGATGCCGGTGACCCCGGCGAGGGCGAGCAGCCGGGGGCTGCGGGCGAAGTAGCGCAGCCCCTCGCGCATGCTCAGGTCGTCCTCGTCCGGCGCCGGAGTCCTGGCCGGGGTGGGCGCGCGGGCGGGGAGGGCGCCGGGGGCGGGGCGGAGGAACGGGATGACGGCGGTGACGAAGAGGAACGACAGCCCGTTGGCGGCGTATGCGGCGGCGGTGCCGAGCACGCCGACGGTGATCCCGGCGAGGGCGGCGCCGATCAGCCGGCCGGCGCTGTGCACCAGGGAGCCGACGCCGATGGCAGACGGTACGTCCTCCGGTGGCACCAGGTCGTTGCCGAGCAGCGAGCAGGCGGGGCCGTCCACGGTGGCGATCAGTCCGGTGACGGCGGCCAGCGCCATCAGCACGCCCACGTTCAGCTGGTCGAGGGCGACCAGCACCGCGGTGGTGAAGGCGACCGCGCCCAGCAGTGCCTGGCTGACCGCGGCGGTCAGCTTGCGGGGCCAGCGGTCCACGGCGGCGCCGCCCGCCAGGCTCATCAGCAGGCCCGGCGCGGCCTGCACGGAGAGCGAGAGCCCGGTGGCGGCGGCGGAGCCGGTGATCTGGAGGACCAGCAGGTTTTGCACGGTGAGCTGCATCCACGTCCCCGCGTTGGAGACGAGGTTCGCGGCGGACCACCACCGCATGCCCGGGTGGCGCAGGGAGCGCCAGGGCGAGTGCCCTCCGGTGGGCCGTCGACGGGAGAAGCGCCGGGGGCGGTGGTCGGTGGCGGAGGGGACGGGCGTGGCGGGCGGAAGGGAAGAAGGCACGGTGCGGGGGGGGGTGGGTCGTACGGGCGCGGCGGTGGCCGGGGCACCCGGTTGGCGGCATCCGGGGCGCGGGGCCGCGGGCGCCGGCGGCGCCGTACGGCGGGGGCCACCGGATCGGACGGACGCCGGGCCCCTTCCCGAGGGAGGGCGGCCCGGCGGCGCGGACCATCGTGGCAGAAGTGCCCCGGCCGACGGTGCCCGGGGACGGCCCGGCACCGGGCCGGAGGGGCCCGCGGCCCTTGCGCCGTCTGGCCTCCGCGGTCCCCGGTGGGGTTGCTCACAGGAACCGTCCGGGGTGCCGGACGGGGTGGCCCGGGCCACAGTTGGGGGAGGTCCGGCGGTGGACCGGGAGCGGAGGCGCGGCGGGTATGGACAGTGGTGTGCGGGTGGATCTGCGGGGCCGGCAGGCGCTGGTGACGGGCGCGGCCCGGGGGCTGGGCGCGGCGATCGCCCGCCGGCTGGCCGGGGCGGGGGCGTCGGTGCTGGTCGCCGACGTCCGCAAGGAACCGGCCCGGGAGTTGTGCGAGGAGCTGGCCCGGGGCGGGGCCGAGGCGCGGTTCGTGGAGCTGGACGTCACCGACGCGGCGGCGGTGGCGGGGGTGTTCCGGGAGCTGGAGGAGGCCGGGCGGGCGGTGGACGTGCTGGTCAACAACGCCGCGGTGGACGTCTCCAAGCCGATCGAGCATCTGGCGGCGGCGGAGGTGGAGCGGGTGGTGGCCACCAATCTGCTGGGGCCGGTCTATCTGTGCCTGGAGGTCTACCGGCGGATGATCGCCCGGGGCGGCGGGCACATCGTGAACATCCTGTCCACGGCGGCGAACCGGACGTGGACGGAGGCGGGGCCGTACTCGGCCGCCAAGTCGGGGCTGCGGGCGTTCACCCACACCCTGTTCAAGGAGGCCCAGCGGGACTGCCCGGGCATCGGGGTGACCGGGATCATCGCGGGCGGAATGGAGACCCCGTTCATCCTGGAGCGGTTCCCGGACGCGGACACCTCGATGCTGCAGAGCCCGGAGATCGTGGCGGACACGGTGCTGTACGCGCTGTCGGTCCCGGCGGGCAGCGCGGTGGGCGAGCTGGTGGTGGTGCCGCGCCGGGAGCCGTCCTGGCCGTGAGCCGGACGGCGCCGCGCCGGGCCGGGGCGTCTCAGGTCAGGGCGTTGACGAACAGGAAGCCGACCACGATCAGGAACACCACCCCGACCACGCGCTGGATGGCGTAGCCGCGGGCGTTGGGCTCGGTGGCGTCGTAGTCCTTCACAAAGGGCTTCTGGAGCGGGCGGTTGAGCCGCCACAGCAGCTGCGGGCGGACCACCTGCACCACGCCCATGACGAAGAACAGGGCGAGGAAGGCGTAGAAGAAGGGGCTGGTGCCGCCTTCGGAGCCGGCGGCGAGCGGTATCTGACCTGGCATCATGCCCATCCGCTTACCCCCGAACGGCCCTGCGACGCGGGCCCGTTCAGTCCGCCGGCCGGCCGGTGCGCAGCATCCGCAGCACGGCGCGTTCGGCGGGGCCCTGGGTGGCCGGGACGCCGGGGGTGCCCTCGCCGCCGAGGCGGGGCAGCGCGGCGGCGACGGTGACGCCCTCCTCGTACAGCTCGATGACGCGCGGGTTGATGTAGGAGGCGCGGCAGACGGCGGGGGTGTTGCCGAGGTAGTGCGAGACCTCGCGGGCGGCGCGGGCGATGGCGCGCTTGCGGGCGCTCTCGCTCTGCGCGGCGCCCTGGGAGACGGCCAGCGCGACGGCGGCCATCACGGTGGCGTGCCAGGTGCGGAAGTCCTTGGCGGTGACGTCCAGGCCGGCGACCTCTTTGAGGTAGGCGTTCACGTCCTCGCCGTTGACGTCGTGCCAGTTCGGCCGTTCCCAGTAGGCGAGCAGGCGGTCGCCACCGCCGCGGCGGCGGTTGAGGGCGGTGAGGGTGCGGCGGGCCGTCGGGTCGACCACGGCGTGCACCTGCTCCTTGCCGTGCTTGCCGGGGTAGGTGAGGGTCACCTCGCCGGCCCGGCTCTCGGTATGGGCGCGGGTGAGGGTGGTCAGTCCGTAGCTGTTGTTGAGTTCGGTGTAGCGCTCGCCGCCGATCCGGAAGAAGCCGAGGTCGAGCAGGCGTACGGCGGTGGCGAGGACCCGCTGCCGGGTCAGTCCGCGGTCGGAGAGGTGCCCTTCGACGGTCTCCCGTACGGCGGGCAGGATCTCCGCCACATCGAGGACGTGCTCGTGTTTGGCGGCTTCCTGCTCGGCGCGGAACTGCGGGTGGTAGAGGTACTGCCGCCGTCCGGCGGCGTCGGTGCCGACGGCCTGGAGGTGGCCGTTGGCCCGGGTGCAGATCCACACCTCGCGCCAGGCGGGCGGGATGACCAGGGCCTTGATCCGGGCCAGTTGGGCCTTGTCGCGCAGGGGTGAGCCACCGGGGGTGAGGTAGCGGAAACCCCGGCCGTGGTGCCTGCGCCCGTAGCCGGGGTCGGTGGGGCGGCTGTGGTGGAGGCGCAACGCCTGCTCCTGAGGTGAGGCCACGGGCCGCCGGGGTACCGCGTGGACGTCGCGCCTGGGGGCGCGGCGTCCGGTCCGGACGCTCTGCGGTGGTGGGTGCCGGGGGGCGGGGGCGGGAGGGGGATCAGGCCGGTTTCAGCGGGTCGTGGCCGATGTCCATCAGCCCATGGCGCCAGTCGGCGCCGCCGGCCTTCGGATCGAGGGAGGAACCGCGCTGGGAGCGGACGATCTCCACCACCCGCTCCATGGTCTCGACGTCGCCGGAGGTGAGGTCGGTGCGGCGCTTGCCGAGGATCTCCAGGACATGCCGCCCGGTGGGCTTGCCGGCCCGGTCGGGCACCTCCTCGGTCGTCTCGCCCGCGGACTCGGTGGCCAGCCACTCCTGGAGTTCGCGGGAGGTCATGTTGACCACGGTGTGGAACTCGTCCCAGAGTGTGTCGCTGATCTCGGACACCGCCATGACGGCCTCCTTGTCGCTGTCGCTCCGTGCGTGGGCCGGTGGTACCGCCCGTTCGGCGGGTTGCCGCCGGTCGGTCGCGTGCCGGGTTTCCTGCCGGAGCCGGGGCAAACACGGGCCGGGGCGCGGTCAGCCGCCGTGGCCTCGGGACGCGGTCAGCCGCCGTCCGGGGGCGTACCGGCCGCGGCGCCGTCGCCCGGGGAGTCCTCGTCCGGGGAATCCCTGTCCGGGGAGTCCTCGTCCGCCAGGGGCTGCTCGGCCCAGATGGTCTTGCCGGTGGGGGTGTAGCGGGTGCCCCACTGCTGGGTCATCTGGGCCACCAGGAACAGCCCCCGGCCGCCCTCGTCCTCGCTGCCGGCCCGCCGCAGGTGCGGGGAGGTGTGCCCGGTGTCGGAGACCTCGCAGATCAGGGTGCGGTCGCGGATCAACCGGAGCTCGATGGGGCCGGAGGCGTAGCGGATGGCGTTGGTGACCAGTTCGCTGACGACCAGCTCGGTGGTGAAGGCGAGTTCGCCGTCCAGGCCCCAGTCGCCGACCTGCCCGGTGGCCAGGGCGCGGGCCCGGCCGACCGCCTCCGGGTCGTCGGCCAGTTCCCAGACGGCCACCTCGTCGCGGTCCAGCACCCGGGTGCGGACCAGCAGCAGGGCGGCGTCGTCCTCGACCGGGCCGGGCAGCAGGGTGGCGACGACCCGGTCGCCGAGGCTCTCCAGCGGGCGGCGGTGGTCGGCGAGCACGGCGTGCAGCGCGGCGACCTCGGCGTCCCGGTCGCGGCCCCGGCCCTGCACCAGGCCGTCGGTGTACAGGGCGAGGACGCTGCCCTCGGGCAGAGCGAACTCGGCGCTCTGGAAGGGCAGTCCACCGAGGCCCAGCGGGGGTCCGGCGGGGATCTCGGGGTGGTGCACGGCGCCGGTGGCCGGGTCGACCAGGGCGGGCGGGGGGTGCCCGGCGCGGGCCATGCTGCACCGTCCGGTGACCGGGTCGTAGACCGCGTAGAGGCAGGTGACGCCGAGCGCGTCGTCCTCGCCGCCGTCCGGGACGGCGGTCCGTTCGTGGGCGTCCTGGGTGACCAGCTCGTCCAGCCGGGTGAGCAGTTCGTCGGGCGGCAGGTCGAGCCGGGCGAGCGCGCGGACGCTGGTACGCAGCCGTCCCATGGTGGCGGCGGCCCGTACGCCGTGGCCGACGACGTCGCCGACGACCAGGCCGACCCGGGTGCCGGAGAGCGCGATGACGTCGTACCAGTCGCCGCCGACCCCGGCGCCGGAGTCGGCGGGCAGATAGCGGTGGGCGACCTCGGCGCCCGTGACCCGGGGCAGATGGCGCGGGAGCAGGCTGCGCTGGAGGGTGAGCGCGGCGGTGTGCTCGCGGGTGAAGCGGCGGGCGTTGTCGATGCAGACGGCGGCGCGCGCGACCAGTTCGTCGGCGACCGGCAGGTCCCCGGAGCCGAAGGGGTCGGGGTGGCTCTCCCGGCAGAAGGTGACGACGCCGAGCGCGGCGCCCTCGGTACGCAGCGGGACGGCGAGCCGGGAGCGGACGGTGTCGTCGGGGCCCGGTTCCTGGAGCAGCGGGTGGCCGGCGGCGAGGCAGCGGGCCTGGAGGCTGTCGGGTGAGAGGTCGACGGGGTCGCGGCGGCGGGCGGGCCGGGTGGTGGCCGGGCCGGGGCCGTCCCAGACCCGCACCAGCCGGCGGGCGGGCGCGGTGCCGGGGGCGGGCTGGTCGCCGGCGAGGACGGCGTCGAGCAGGTCCACGGCGACGGAGTCGGCGAACTGCGGCACGATGACGGCGGCGAGCTCCTGGGCGGTGCGGTCCATGTCGAGGGTCTTGCCGACCATGCCGCCGGCCCGTACCAGCAGGTCCAGGCGCTGCTGGGCGAGGTAGCGCTCGGTGATGTCGACGCTCTCCTCGCAGACGCCGAGGGTGGTGCCGGCCGGGTCGGCGAGGCGGTAGTAGGAGCAGGACCAGACATGGTCGTGGGCCAGGTCGGAGGGCGGGCGTCCGCTGTAGTGCAGGTCGGTGACGGGCTCCCCGGTGGCGAGGACGCCCCGCATGGTCTCCTCCAGGGTGGACGGGCGGCCGGGGGTGAGCACCCGCCCGTCGGCGGCCTGCTCGTCGGGGCCCATCCCGGTGTACTGGCCGTCGCCGCCCTCCTCGAACAGGGCGCGGTTGGTCCACACGACACGCAGCGTGGTGTCGTAGATGGCGAGGCCGACCGGGGACTGGGTGGCCAGTCCGCGCAGCATGGACTGCAGCGCCTCCCAGCGGTCGTTCTCGTCGGCGTCGGCGACCACCAGCAGCCGGCCGGGGCCGCCGCCGCGGGTGGAGGCCAGCGGCAGGGAGGCTGTGGCGACCCGGACGATCCGTCCGTCCCGGTGGCGCATATGGAGGACCTGGCGGCGGGCCTGCGCGGCGCCGGGCAGGTCGGTCGGCATCCGGTAGTGGCCGGGGCGCTCCACCACGAAGGAGCCGACGGTACGGCCGGCGGCCTCGTGCGGGCGGTAGCCGAGCAGCGCCTCGGCGGCCGGGCTCCAGCCGACGATGGTGCCGTCGTCGTCCAGCACGGCCGTGGCCGCGCGGGTGAGGTCGAGGGGGCCGCGGAAATCGGCACCCTCGTCCGCGTACACCGCGCCCATGGCACCTTCCTTCCCGTGTCCCCTCCCGTGTTCCCTCATCGTCGGACCGCTGTCCGGCGGGCACAACCGCGGTCCGCGGTGGGTGAGCGGGGTCATCGCGGGTCACTCCCGGGGGTGGGGCGGGTCGGCGGGGTCATCACGGGTCACTCCCGGGGGTGGGGCGGGTCGGCGGGATCATCACGGGTCACTCCCGGGGGTGGGGCGGGTCGGCGGGGTCATCACGGGTCACTCCCGGGGGTGCGGTGGATCGGCGGGTCATCACGGGTCACTTCCGGGGCGCCGGGTCTCGCCGGTGCGGGCGGCGAGCAGCAGGGCGATGTCGTCGGGGCGGGCGGTGGCGGTCCTGGCCTGCCGGATCAGCCGGTCGGCGGTGCCGGCGAGGGTGGTGCCGCGGATGGCGGACAGGGTGTCGCGCAGCCGTTCGATGCCCTGGTCGATGTCGGTGCCGGGCTGTTCGACCAGTCCGTCGGTGAACAGCGCGAGGACGGCGCCGGGCGCCATGGTCAGCTCGGTGACGGGGTACGGGGCGGTGGCGTCGATGCCCAGGACCATGCCGCCGGGCAGGTCGAGCACCTCGGTTCGGCCGTCCGGGTGGCGCAGCAGCGGCTGGAGGTGCCCGGCCCGTACCGCCCGGGTGGTGCCGGTGGCCGGATCGAGGTCGATGTAGCAGCAGCTGGCGAACTGGCCGGGGTCGAGGTCGATCAGCAGCCGGTTGGTGCCGCTGATGACGGCGGCCGGGTCGTGGCCGCTGAGCGCGAAGGCCCGGACGGCGCTACGGAGCTGGCCCATGGTGGCGGCGGCGGACACCCCGTGGCCCTGGACGTCGCCGATGACCAGGGCGATGCTGCGGCCGGTCTCGATCACGTCGTACCAGTCGCCGCCGACGTCCATGCCCTCGGTGCCGGGCAGATAGCGGCCGGTGGTGTCCACGCCGGGGAGCCTGGGCAGCCGGTGCGGCAGCAGCGCGGACTGGAGCCCTCGGGCGAGGGCGGCCTCGGAGTCGTAGCGGCGGGCGCGCTCCAGGGCCTGGCCGATGAGGCCGGCGAGCGCGGTGAGGACGGTGCGCTCCTCGGGGCTGAAGCCGCGAGGCCGGTCGAAGCCGAGGATGCAGGAGCCGACGGGCCGCCCGGAGGCGATCAGCGGCAGGAAGGCGCGGGCGCCGACATGGGCGTCCATGGGGATGCCGGGGTAGGCGGCGGCGAGGTGCTGCATGGACTCGAAGAAGATCGGGCGGCCGGTGGTGAGGGTTTCCACACCGGGTAGCCGGGAGTCCAGTCCGACGCCCTCGAAGCGGTCCAGGAAACCCTGGGGGAAACCGGTTTCCCAGGCGAGGTGCAGCTGGCGTTCGTTGTTGAGGACGTAGATGGCGAGCTGGCGGCCGCCGAAGGCGGGCAGCAGCTCGTCGGTGACGACGGCGGAGACCTGGCGGGCGGTGACCGCCTCGGTGAGGGCGATGGCGAGGGCGACCGGCCGGTAGAGCACGGACGCCCGGTCGGCCGGGGAGCCGAGTCCGCTGCCGGGCGAGACGGCCGAGCCGGGCGCGTAGGCGGGCTTCTCGGCGGTGGCGAGGGTGACGGTGAGCCCGTCGTGGCCGGGGTAGAGCGACACCGACAGCCAGGTGCCGGAGTCGCGGTGGGCCAGGAAGTGGACGGGCTCCCCGGAGAGCAGGGCGGCCCGGAAGCTGTCCTCGTAGGCGGGGTGCCCGAACCAGGGGAGCACATCGAACATCCGCCGCCCGATCAGCTCCGGCCGCCCCCGGCCGAGCAGGGTCTCGGCGCTGCGGCTGACGAAGGTGACGCGGCCGAGCCGGTCGATGGAGAAGATCCCGCGCGGCAGCCGGTCGGCGACGGCCGCGGCCACCGGGCCGGTCCCGGGATCCACCAGCGATCCCCGCACATGCCCGTCGGCCGGCGGCTCCTCCCCCGGCGCGGCGGGCCGGGTGGACAACTCCATCAGAAACGGCCGCCCCTCGCTCCCCCGCACCCAGATCCGCCGGGACGCCGGCCGCTCGGCGTCCGTCAGCTGCTGGGCCACCGTCCACAGCCCGTAGCTGTCCTCCGGCTCCAGCACCCCGGCCAGCGCGGCGGCGTCCAGGGGGCGGGTGGGGGCGCCTGGTCCGCCGGGTATGGCCCGGCCGTCGGGGGCGCCGTCCGTCGGCAGGGCGCCGTCCCCGGGCGGGGCGCCTGCGGGGCCGCGGGCGCGGTACCCCGGCGGGGCGCCGTCCTCGGGCACGGCGCTCCTCCCGGCCGGGATGCCGTCCTCGGGCAGGGCGCTGCTGCCGAGGATGCCGTCCCCCGGCACGGCGCCGCCCTGGCTGTGGGCCCCGGTCGGAGTGCTGCTGCCACCGGGGGTGCGGTCCTCAGGCGGGGAGCCGTTACGGAAGAGGGTGCCCTCGGGCCCCGGGGGGCCGTCTGTGGGCGGGGGCTCCGGCGGCGAGGTGCTGTCCTCGGGCGTGGTGCCTCCAAGGCCGGGGGTGCGGTCCCAGGGCGGGGCGTCGTCGGCGCCGGGGGCGCGGCGGTCCGTGGGCAGGGTGTCGTCAGGTCCCGAGGCGGGGTCGGCGGCAGCCGACTCGTCCTCTTCGACGAGCGGCACCGCGGGCTCCAGGGGGTCGGTCAGCTCGACCGGATCCGTCAGCTCCACCGGCCCGGGACGCCGGAGGGGCCCGGACCCTGGCCGGGGTTCGGCTTCGCCCGGTGCCCCCGGCCGGGTCGGGTCCCCCGGTGCGGCTGACACTGCCGGCTCCCGGTGAGGGGGCGATTCGGTCGACCGCTCACTGACGCCTGCCCGCTCCCCCTGCTCGGTGAGCCCGATCCGCCCCGGTGGGCCGGCAGGGGCTTCCGGGTCGGTCAGTTCGACGGGGTCGGCGGGGTCGGCGGGCTCGGCCGGGCCGGCGGGGGCGGCGGACGAGGGGCGTACGGGGTCGGGGGCCCGGTCCTGCGGGTGGGGGCGCGCCGGGAGAGGACCGTCCCCCGCCTGCTCCCCGTCCGGGTCGGGGCCGAGGAGGGTGCGGCCTTCCGGGGCGGGGCCCTCGGAGGCCACCACCTCGGGGGCGGGCGGATCGGGTGGGTCGGGAGGGGCCGCGCGGCCGGTGAGCATGGCGCGCAGGGCGGCGTCCGCGGTCAGGGCGCCGGTCGCCGGGGTCCAGTCCATCCGGCCGACGCGGAACGGCGGGGTGTTGCCCGCCGGGAGCTGGACGCCGAAGGGCTCGCCCTCCCAGGTCACCGGGGTACCGTGCAGCATCAGGTCGGCGAGGGCCGCACCGAGCCGCCCGGCGGCGTGGTGGGCCCGGCGGCGGTCGGCGGCGGCCACCGGGCGCCCCGGTGTGGGGGCGCGCAGCACCGCGAGCACGCCGTAGACGGACTGGCCGTGCACCACCGGCACGTACATCGAGCCGAAGGGGTACGGCATGCCGGCCATCAGCTGCGGAAAGCGCCGCATGGCGTCCTCGGCGTCGGCGAGGTGCACGCCCTCCCGGCCGCGGTAGGCCACGGCGACCGGAAAGGGCCGGTTGGCGTGCATCCGCCACCAGGGGCGGAACAGCCGGGCCGGCAGCCCGGCGAGGACGGCCAGCCGCAGCAGCCCCGGGGTGCCGCTGCGCAGATAGACGCCGCCCGCGAAGCCTCCGGTCGCTTCCACGGCCTCCACGGTGGCCCGGGCCAGCACCAGCGGCAGTCCGTCCGGTACGGGGCCGTCGGTGTGCGGTTTCCCTGGCATCGTCCCCCAGCCTTGCTCGGCGGCGGGTCGCGGCGCCGCGCGGTGCGGCGCCGGAGCTCATAGCCAGGATGCTCCCGGGCCGCGGGGTCACGCATTCCGAGCTCGGGGGGGGCGCCGGGCCAGGTGGACTATGTTGAGCACGAGCGGGACGAGAAGGAGGCACACCGGTGCCATCAGGTCAGCAGGCACGCGCCCAGTCGGCGGCGATCAGACCGGGCCGGGCCGGCCCGGCGGCGAAGGCCCCGCCCCCCGCTCCCCCGGCCGACCCGCCGGCCCGGGTGCGGGCGCTGTTCGGCGAGCACCGGCTCTCCCCCGCCCAGCGCCGTATCGCGCAGTATCTGATCGACCACCTCACCGAGGCCGCGTTCCTCTCCATCACCGACCTCGCCGAGCGGGTGGGGGTGAGCCAGCCCTCGGTGACCCGGTTCGCGACGTCGCTGGGGTACAGCGGCTATCCGGCGCTGCGCGAGGCGCTCCAGCCGATCGCGCTGAGCGCGGTGGCCGCCGCGCCCGACGCGGCCCGTGAGGAGCCGCGCCGCAACGAGTTGCAGGCCGCGGTGGACGCCGAGATCGAGAACCTGGAGCAGCTGCGGCGGCTGGTGGCCGATCCCGGGCCGATCGTCACGGTGGGGCGGGAGCTGGCCGCCTCGGTGCCGCTGACGGTGGTGGGGCTGCGGATCTCCGCCTCGCTCGCCGAGTACTTCGCGTATGCGGCCCGGCGCATCCACCCCGATGTGCGGCTGGTGACCCGGGGCGGGAGCGTGGCGTACGACGCGCTGCTCCAGTCGGGTGAGGCGGGGGGCGGCTGGGTGCTGGCGTTCGCGATGCCGCGGCACGCCAAGGAGACGCTGGCGGCGCTGCGGGCGGCCCGGCGCAGCGGGCAGCGGGTGGCCCTGATCACGGACCTGGCGCTGGGCCCGCTGGTGGACGAGGCCGATGTGACGCTCACCGCCGGGACCGGGTCGCGGCTGGTCTTCGACTCGTACGCGGCACCGGGGCTGCTGGCGGCCTCGCTGCTCCAGGCGATGGCGGACGCCAGCCCGGAGCGCACCCAGCGGCGGCTGGAGAAGTACGAGCAGGCCGCGGAGCAGCACGACTTCTTCCTGGAGGAGTAGGCCCCGGGGTCCCACGGCTCCCCTGGCTCCCACGGACCCCGTGAGGCAGGCGGCGCAGGGCGGGAAATCCATCCGAGAGGCCGGTATCAAGAGGATTTTCGGCCGTTTTCACGCCCTTCGTCGGCATGAAATTTTTCATGCCCTTGCTTACTCGACGGTAAATATATTTACTGCTCACACACCCCGGCGCAACGCGCCGGGAACGAACCGTGCCTCTCCCCCGAGGGGCAGGTACAGAGCACCGTGCACGGCACTCCCTCCTCGTGCCGTCCGGTGCCTGGCCGGGAGCCCGCCTTTGTGCGAGCCCCCGTGGCGGCCCCGGTCAACCCCTGGGCCGGGGCCGCCGAAAACATCCCTCCGCCGGCAGCGGCGTCAGCCCGTGGGGGCGACCACGGCGGGGGCGAGCGGGGTGGCGCTCACACGGACGTCCGGCGCGGCCACCGTGGCGGCGGCCGTGGCGGCGAGTCGGGCGCGGGCGGAGGCCAGCGCATGGTCGAGGTCCCGCGTTCCGGTGGTCACACAGAGCGTGTACGTCACATCGTCCAGCCGGCGCTGCATCTCCGGCGCCAGGACCAGCCCCTGGGCGGCGGTGCAGAGGGATTCGTAACGGGCGACGAGCTCGCGAAGCACAGCGGGATGCGCCAACAGCATGAACGTACCTGCCTTTCCCACGCCACGGGGCTACGGATGGGGAAGCCGGCGCCGTGGCGGGGCCGCGTACACCGCGGGCGGCTGCCGCCACCGGACCGTCCTCCTGGAGCCGGGCGATGGGCCGGGCCCCGGACCGGGGACCGCCCTCCCGCACATGGGTGTGCCCGCGCCTTCCGGCCCTCACACGACATTGTGATGCAACCGTGACGGATCCGCTCTGCGTGGACACGCTGCGTACGGGCAGAAGCGGTCCCCCGCGCGGGCGCCTTGCTCCGTTGTCGTGACGCTGCCCGGCGCCGGTATCGCGCCTGGGGGCCGGTGGTACGCATCGCACCATGGCTGTGAACCCGATTGAGATGCAGAAGGCCCTCGGAGGCGTCAACTACCCGGCATCGAAGGAGGACATCGTCGAGCAGGCGTCGAAGCACCAGGCCGGCCAGGAGGTCATGGACGCCCTGGGCTCGCTGCCCGACAAGGAGTACGACTCCCCCGCCGCCGTCAACAAGGAGGTCGGCAAGGGCTGAGCCGCGCGTACGGGCCGAGCCGCCGGCCGGGGCCGAGCCTCGCTGAGCGGCCCGCCGCCGTACCGGCTCATCCCGCCCCGCCGCACCGGTCCTCCCGGGCGGCGGGGCGGTCCGCGTCCGGCCGGGGCGCGCTCCACCGCACCTCACCCGGACGGACGACGCCGGGCGGTGGAACGGGCCGATCAGGGCTGGGCTGGAGGGGCCGCCGGGGGTTCCCGGCACGGGCGGGATGAGCCGACTCGCTCGGGAAAGTCGGAAAAGTCGGGCACCGCGGCAGGCAACCCGGTCCGGCACGCGGCCATCCTCTTCCAGTGGCAGGCCCGGAAAGTCCTGGCCGTGGCCCCGATCCCACTCCTGGAGTGAGCCAGCCCATGGTCCAACTTTCGGTCGTCGTCCCGTGCTTCGACGAGAGCGAGGTGATAGACGCCTTCCACACCGCGCTGCTCGACGCGCTGGCACCCACGGGGGTGTCCTTCGAGGTCTGCTACGTGGACGACGGCAGCAGGGACGGCACGGTCCAGCGGCTGCGCGCGCTCGCCTCCGCGGACCCGCGGGTGCGCTTCACCTCCTTCAGCCGCAACTTCGGCAAGGAGGCGGGACTGCTGGCGGGCATGCGGATGGCCAAGGGGGCCGCGGTGGTGCTGATGGACGCCGACCTCCAGCACCCGCCGGAGCTGGTGCCGCGCATGCTGGAGCTGCACCGGCAGGGCTACGACCAGGTGGTCGCCGTACGCGACCGGACCGGTGAAGGAGCCGTGCGCAAGGCGTTCAGCCGGGCCTACTACCGGCTGGTGCGGCGCTTCATGGACGTGGAGATCGCGGACGGGGCCGGGGACTTCCGGCTGCTGTCGCGGCGCGCGGTGGACTGCCTGCTGGCGCTGCCGGAGAGCAACCGCTTCTCCAAGGGGCTGTTCTCCTGGATCGGCTTCGACACGGTGAACTTCGCCTACCGGAACGTGGAGCGGGCCGCGGGCACCTCCAAGTGGCGCGGCCGCCATCTGCTCAACTACGGCATCGACGGGCTGCTGTCCTTCAACAGCCGCCCGCTGCGCCTGGCCATCCACGCCGGGCTGTGGCTGTTCCTCTCCGCGGTGCTCTACGCGCTGTGGATCGTGGCGAACGTGCTGCTGGACGGGGTGGAGACGCCCGGTTACGCGACGCTGATCACCGCCATCGTGGCGCTCGGCGGCATCCAGATCGCGATCCTCGGGGTGATCGGCGAGTACGTGGGCCGGATCTACCACGAGGCCAAGCGCCGGCCGCACTATGTGATCCGGGAGACCGAGGGGTCCACCGGAACGGTGCGGCGGGAGGAGCGCCGCCCGGCGCGTACCCTCTCGGGGCGCCCCGAGGCGCGGCTGGAGGCCGCGGGACGGGCGCGGCCCAAGCCGTGAGGACCGTCTCCGCCGCCACCGTCCGCCAGTTCGCCGTCTTCGCGCTGATCGGACTGGTCAACACCGCCGTCTACTACGCGGTGTACGCCACGCTGAACATCTGGTGGCCGTATCTGGCCGCGCATGCCGTGGGCTACACGGTCAGTGTGCTCGGCTCGTTCCTGCTCAACTCGTATCTGATGGTCCGCACCCGCCCCACCTGGCGCGGGCTGGCCCGCTATCCGCTGTCCGGCGCGGTCAACCTGGTCGGCAGCGGGGTGCTGCTCCACCTGGGCGTGAGCCGGCTGGGGATGGACGAGAACATCGCCGCGCTGGCCGCCGGTGTCGCGGTCACCCCGCTGTCCTTCCTGCTGGCCCGGTGGGCCATCACCAGCGGCGCGGGCGGCGGGCGGCGCGGGGCCGGCCGTGAACGGCCGGCCCCCTCCCCCGCCGAGCCGGTCAGGGAAGCCGCGTCCCGCGAGTGACCTTGTCCAGGTGGTAGTAGTCGGCGACGCACTGCGCCGGCCAGATCCGCTTGCCGCCCGCGGCGAAGGGCTCCAGCATCGAGCCCACCTTGGTCGGGGTGTACGGCATGACCCGCTCCCCCGCCGCCGCGCCCGCGCGCAGCACCGCGTCCTGGCGGTCCCAGCGCTCGGCGCGTACCCGCATCTTCCCGCCCAGCTCGGACAGCGGCAGGGCGAGCCCCACCACGGTCACCGCGCACAGCGCGGCGGCGAGCGCGGCGGGCAGCGCGCCGGCCGCCCCGTGCCGGCGCAGGGCCCGGCCCAGCAGGGCGCCGGCCGCGACCAGCAGCACCACCCACACGATCAGATAGTCGTTCCAGGTCCGCTCGGTGGTGATGACCCGGGCACCGAACACCGGGTAGGTGATCACGGTGCAGAGATAGCCGCTGACCAGGAAGACCAGGGCTCCGGCGCCCAGCAGCAGCCCGGGGCGGGCGGGCTCCAGGACCCGGTGGGCGCCCGGCCGGGGGCGGGCCAGCAGGCCGACCAGCACACCGGCGGCGACGGCGCCCAGGTAGGTCCAGGTGGTCAGGACCGTACCGAGGATGTGGACGAAGGCCTTGGCCGCGTCGATCAGGGTGTCCGGGGCCAGCATCGAGGCGGAGTCGGCGCCGAAGCGGGAGCGCCGGTGCCGGGACCCGGGCGAGGTGACCAGGATGAGGGTGCCGACCGCGACCCCGGCCATCCCGGCGGCGGCCCAGAGCCGGGCGTAGCGCCGGACCGGGGCGACCAGCAGCCGGTGGGCCAGCAGCACGAGGGCGGCGAGCACCACCAGGGCGACGACCGAGGCCTCTTCGGACAGCGTGCCCATGAAGACGCCGACCGCGAAGACCACCGCCAGGGCGACCGTACGGCCGCGCCGCCCGGAGGCCCGCAGCAGCGGGATGGCCGCGGCGGCGGCGAGCACCGGGGCGACGGTGTGCGAGACGGAGGCGGCCGGCCAGTAGAAGGTCTTGTACGTGTTGGGGGTGGCGAACAGGATGGCCGCGGTCGCCATGGCGGCGGCCAGCAGGGGGACGCCCCGCGGCACCGACTGGCCCGCCCGGCGCAGCACCAGCGAGGTGAGCGCCCACAGCAGCCCGAGCACCAGGACGCCGCTGACCAGCCCGTACCACTGGTGCCCGGCGACCGGGAACTCGGCGTAGGCGCCGACCAGCAGCCCGTTGCCGACCCGTCCGTTGTCGGTGAAGTAGAACTTGTGGACCAGGCCGAGCATGCCCTCGTCGCGGACGACGGGCAGGAAGCACCACTCGTCGGCGCTGGGCCGGACGTACCGGCCGAGGTAGGCGGCGGCGGCGAGCAGGGCGAGTGGCAGGGCGGCCAGGGCGTACGGCCAGAGACGGCCGGGCAGGGAGCGCGTGCCGCCGTCCGGGCCGGGCCCGGGCGCGGGTCCCTCGCCCGGGTCCTTCGGGACGGTGACACTCGATGCGCCGACGGCCATGTCTTCTCCACTGCCTTTCGCCGAAACCTCCGTTTGCGGTACCCAAGAGGGGTTTCCGGCCCTTCGCGTTGTGTGCCCGGGCTGTGATTTCGGCGCACGCGCCGTGCTCACCCACCGGCTCACCCGCCGGGTCGTCCACCGGTCTCCCACTGGACCGGTCCGGGCACGGGTGCGCAACCGGTCGCCGCCCAGGCGGCGGATCGGCGGGCACGGTGTCCCGGGTGTCGGGGGCGGTCAGCGGCGGTGGGCGGTGACCAGCCGGCAGCGGGGTGAGCCGTCGGGGCGGCGGCCGAGCGCCTCCAGGGCTGCCAGCTCCACGGTGAACCCGGCGGCCTGGAGATCCCGGGCCACGTCGGGGAGGCGGAAGGTGCGGTAGTACATCGTGAACGGGGGCCGCCACACCAGGTTGCGCAGCCGCATCGCGGTGTCGAAGCCCCACAGCTGCCAGTAGGGGGCGGAGCCGACCGGCGGGGGTGCGGCGACCGGGAAGGCGAACCGGCCGCCGGGCCGCAGCACCCGGTGGACCTCGGCGAACAGCCCGGGCCGCTCGGCGGGCAGGAAGTGGCCGAAGGCGCCGAAGCTGACCACCAGGTCGGCGGTGGGGCTCAGCGGCAGGGCGCGGGCGTCGCCGCGTACCCAGTGCAGCCGGGGCCCGGAGCGGGTGGGCGGGTGGTTGGCGCGGGCGCGCCGCAGCATGCCGTCGCTGAAGTCGAGTCCGGTGACCCGGTCGGTGCACAGCCCGCGCAGCACGCCGATGCCCGCTCCGGTGCCGCAGCACAGGTCCAGTCCGGTGCGGAAGGGCCCGTGCGGGCGCAGGGCCTCGGCGACGGCGTCCAGGACGGGGCCGGGGGTGCGGTAGGCGGTGCGGTCGAACGTGGGGGCGAGCAGGTCGTAGCCGCGGCGGGTGGAGGACAGCGCCTGGCGGGCGCGCTGGAGGAGGAGGGTGCCGGGGAGGGTGCGGCCGGATCCGTTCGAGCGGGGCATGGCGGTCAGCCTACGGTCCGGGCCCGGTCGGCCGCCCCGGTCTTCGACCTGCTCCTCCGCGGCCGGCCGGTCGTCAGATCATGCCGGCGTTCATGATGTCGAAGGGCAGGGCGCCGTCGGCGGCGGCGGATCCGCCGGGGCCGGGGGCGGCGAGTTCGGCCCAGATGACCTTGCCCTGGGGGGTGTAGCGGGTGCCCCAGCGGTCGGCGAGCTGGGCCACGAGGAACAGTCCGCGGCCGCCCTCGTCGGTGCTGGCGGCGTAGCGCAGGTGCGGGGAGGTGCTGGAGCGGTCGGCGACCTCCACGGTGAGGCCGCGGTCGTGCAGCAGCCGGACGCGGATGGGGGCGGCGCCGTAGCGGATGGCGTTGGTGAGCAGTTCGCTGAGGACCAGTTCGGCGGCGAAGCCGAGGTCGTCCAGTCCCCACTCGGCCAGCCGGGCCATGGCGGCGGCGCGGATGCGGCCGACGGCCTCCGGTTCGGCGGGCACGTCCCAGTCGGCGACCCGATCGGGGCCGAGGACCCGGGTGCGGGCGACGAGCAGCGCCACATCGTCCTTGGGGTGGGCGGGCAGCAGCGCGTCCAGGACGATGCGGCAGGTCTCCTCGGGGGTGGCGGCGGGGCGGCCGAGGGCCTTGGCGAGCAGGTCCAGGCCGACGTCGATGTCCCGGGTGCGGTCCTCGACCAGGCCGTCGGTGTAGAAGGCGATCCGGCTGCCCTCGGCGAGTTCCAGTTCGGTGGTCTCGAACGGTATGCCGCCCAGGCCCAGCGGCGGCCCGGCGGGCAGGTCGGGGAACTCGACCCGGCCGTCGGGGTGGACCAGGGCGGGCAGCGGGTGGCCGGCCCGGGCCAGCTGGCAGCGCCGGGAGACCGGGTCGTAGACGGCGTAGAGGCAGGTGGCGCCGACCATGCCGGTGCCGCCGTCGGCGGCGTCCAGGCCGGTCGAGTCGGCGCCGTCCTGGTAGGGCTGCTCCTCGTCCTGGTCGATGCGGCCGACCAGGTCGTCCAGCCGACCCAAGAGCTCGTCGGGCGGCAGGTCGAGGGTGGAGAAGTTGTGCACCGCGGTGCGCAGCCGGCCCATGGTGGCGGCGGCGTGCAGTCCGTGTCCGACGACGTCGCCGACGACCAGGGCGACCCGGCTGCCGGGCAGCGGGATGACGTCGAACCAGTCGCCGCCGACGCCGGACTGGGCGGGCAGATAGCGGTGGGCGACCTCCAGGGCGCTCTGCTCGGGCAGCGCGCGGGGCAGCAGGCTGCGCTGGAGGGTGACGGCCATGGCGTGCTCGCGGGTGTAGCGGCGGGCGTTGTCGATGCTGACGGCGGCGCGGGCGACCAGTTCCTCGGCGAGGACGAGGTCCTCGCCCTCGAAGGGTTCGGGGCGCTCCATGCGCCAGAAGTTGGCGACGCCGAGCACCACCCCGCGGGCCTTCAGCGGGCAGGCGATCAGCGAGTGGATGCCGAAGTCGACGATCTGCGCGGCCCGCTCGGGGTCCTGGGCGTGCCAGCCGAGGGCCTCGGAGAGGTACGGGACGAGTTCGGCGCGGCCGGTGCCGAAGCCGCGGGCCTGCGGGGTGGAGGGGACGAAGCCGATCATCTTGCCGCGCGGGTAGAGCGGGTGGTCGTCGCGGACCCCGGCGACGGCGGTGCGGCGCATGTCGGCGGCGGTGCCGGTGGGTTCCTCGCCGCGCAGTACGGGGTCGGCGAGGTCGACGGTGACGAAGTCGGCGAACCGGCCGACGGTGACGTCGGCGAGCTCCTCGGCGGTGCGGACCACGTCCAGGGTGGTGCCGATGCCGACGCCGGCGTCGTACAGCAGGTTGAGCCGGCGGCGGGCGCCCTCGGCGCGGCCGGTGAGCGCGTTCAGCTCGGTGGTGTCGCGGATGGTGGCGACGGTGCCGGCGGGGCCGCCGTGCCGGTCGGTGTGGCGCTGGTTGACGGCGAGCAGCCGGTCGGCGGCGGGGACCACCTCGTCGGTGGCGACCCGGCCGGAGCCGAGGAGTTCGGCCATGACGGGGTCGAGTCCGGGCAGCTCGCGGATGGCGCGGCCCTCGGCGTCGGTGGGCAGGCCGAGGAGGCGTTCGGCCTCGTCGTTGGCGAGCAGCAGCCGGCCGTCGCCGCCGACGATGACCACGCCCTCGCGGACGGCGTGCAGAACGGCGTCGTGGTGTTCGTACATCCGGGTCATCTCGGCGGTGCCGAGGCCGTGGGTCTGGCGGCGCAGCCGGCGGGCGACCAGGGCGCTGCCGGCGGTGGCGATGGCCATGCCGGCGGCGGCGGTGCCGAGGATGACGGGCAGCTGGCGGTTGACCACCCCGGTGACGTTGCGGACCTCCAGTCCGGCGGAGACCAGTCCGACGACGGCTCCCTTGTCCCCGCGGACCGGGACGATGGCCTGGACCTCCTCGCCGAGCGGGCCGTCGACGCTCTCCACGTGGACCTCACCGCGCAGGGAGGGCTCGATGGTGCCGACGAACCGCCCGCCGATGCGTTCGGGCTGGGGGTGGGTGTAGCGGATGCCTCGGGTGTTCATGACGACGATGAAGTCCACCCCGGCCGCCTTGCGGGCGCTCTCGGTGAGCGGCTGGAGGATGGCGCTGGGGTCGTCGTCCTGGAGCGCCTCGCGGATGCCGGGGGCGTGCGCGAACGATTCGGCGACCGCGACGGAGCGGTTGCGGGCCTCCCGGTCGCTGTCGCCGCGCGACTGGAGGACCAGTGCCAGGACGGCGCCCAGTACCAGCAGGACCACGAGGGTGACCTGCAGGAGGAAGACCTGTCCCGCGACGCTCCGCGGGCGGCGTCCGCGCCGGTCGGCCGGTGACCGAACCGAACTGCCGCGGAGTCGGTCGAAGAAGGGGGCCACGATCCCCTTTCTAACACCGCTCGGCCCACCGCGACCATGAGTCGCCCTCGGTGCCCGGACGGGTACGGCCCGCTGTCGGCGGCCGGGGCGCGGGAAACGCTCCGGGCGATGCCGGGAAACACCCCGGGCAACGCCGGGGAAACACCCCGGGATCAGCGCACTCCGTGCGGGCGGAACTGGACGCTGACGCGGGGGCCCGCGCCGCGCCGGGTCTTGGGGACGGCGTGCTCGAAGGTGCGCTGGCAGGAGCCGCCCATCACGATCAGGTCGCCGTGGCCGAGCGGGACCCGGCGGGCGGGGCCGCCGCCGGTGGGGCGCAGGGCCAGGTCGCGGGGTTCGCCGACGGAGAGGATGGCGACCATGGTGTCCTCCCGGCCGCCGCGGCCGACGCGGTCGCCGTGCCAGGCCACGCTGTCCCGGCCGTCGCGGTAGTGGCACAGCCCGGCGGTGGTGAACGGTTCGCCCAGTTCGGCGGCGTAGTGCGCGCTGAGCGCGGAGCGGGCCTCGTCCAGCACGGGGTGCGGCAGCGGGTCGGCCGCCCGGTAGAAGGCCAGCAGCCGGGGCACGGCCACCTCGGCGTCGTACATCCGGCGCCGTTCGGCCCGCCAGGGGACCTCGGCGGCGAGCCGCTCGTAGAGGGCGTCGGCGCCGCTCAGCCAGCCGGGCAGCAGATCGATCCAGGCCCCGCGGCCGAGGTCGGTGCGGCGGATCCCGGCGAGGGGGCCGAGGCGGATCTCGTCGGTCTGGTCGAACAGGGAGCTCTGGAGGTGCGCCGGCATGCTCCCAGCGTACCTCCGCATTCGAACGTACGAGCTAATCGATGCGTTCGCCCGGCCGGGGCCGTTCGGGTCATACGGGGGCCTGGTGGTCCCTCAGTCGGCCCACCTCCAGCCCCCGGGCGCGGCAGTCGGCGATCAGCCCGGGCAGGGCGCCCAGGGCCGCCCGCCAGGAGCCGGGGGCGCTGGTGGCGTCCGTGTCGTGCAGCAGCACGGTGCCGCCGCCGCGCAGCGAGCGGGCCACCTCGGCGCGGACCCCGTGGGCGGTGGCCTCGGCCGTCCAGTCCCGCCCCCAGGCGGACCAGAGCACCGTGCGCAGCCTGGCGGCCCGGGCGGCGGCCCAGCGGCCGCCGGTGAGGATGCCGTAGGGCGGGCGGTACCAGAGCGGCCACCGCCCGGCCGCCTCGGCGACCAGCGCCGCGGTCCGGGCCACCTCCCGCCGGTCGGCCACCGGGCGGGGCCGCCAGGGCCGCTCGTGGAGCCAGCCGTGCACCGCGAGTTCATGGCCCTCGGCGGCGATCCGCCGGCCCAGCTCCGGGTGGCGGGCCAGCCGCTCCCCGAGCAGGAAGAAGGTGGCCCGGACCCCGAGGCCGTCCAGGGCGCTCAGGAAGTGCGGGGTGCTCTCCGGGTCGGGGCCGTCGTCGAAGGTGAGCGCCACCCGCCCAGGGTCGCCCCGGCCGTCCAGCGCGGGCCACAGCACCGCCCGCGGCCCGGGCAGCCAGCTCGCGGCCGGCCCGATGTGCGCGGCGGCCACGGCGAGCAGGGCCGCGCTGCCGAGGGCGGTTCTGCCGGCCGCGGACCGGTGTGCGGGGCTGGCGGCTCTCACCAGTGGTCCTGGCGGGCGGTCGGGTCGGCCTCCTCGCCGGGGGCGGCGGAGTCCTCGGTGACCAGGGGCGAGCGGGCCAGTTGGACGCAGCCGGCCACCAGCAGGGCGAGGGCCAGCGCCTCGGGGGCCACCCGCCAGCCCAGATGGACGTCCTCGGCGAACAGGCAGACCCCGAGCACCACACTGAGCAGCGCGTCGCCCAGGGTGAGTGCCGGCTGCGAGGCGACCAGGCTGCCCGCCCGCAGGGTGACCTGGAGGAGCAGGAAGCTGCCGAGGCCGACCACGATCGCCGCGTACGGCATCCAGCTGGTGAGCACGGCGTCCACCCCGTCCGGCAGTCGGCCCAGCGCGTCCTTGAGCAGGGCGGCGGTGACGGCGAAGCCGGTGGCGGTGGCGGTGCCCAGCACGGCGGCCCGCGCGGAGGGCGGCAGCCGCGTCGAGACGGCCCCCAGCACCGCCATGAAGAGGCCGGCGCCCAGGGCCGTCCAGAGCCAGGCGGCCATGGGCACGGTGGCGCGCCCGTCGGTGGGGTCGGCCAGCGCGAGGAAGGCGCCGAGGCCCACCGCCATCGCGGCGAACGCCCAGCGGGTGCGGGCGTCGGGGCGGCGGTGGAACACGAAGCCGCCGACGACCAGGGTGAACATCAGCTCCGTACTCATCACCGGTTGCACCACCGACAGCGGCCCGGTGGCCAGCGCCAGTGCCTGCAGCACCCCGGAGACGCCGAGTAGCGCCGCGCCCCACACCCACACCCGACGGTGCACCAGACCGGTGAGCCAGGAGCCGTGGGCGGCACCGGCCGGGTCGGGGCCGAGCTCGGCGGCGGCGCGCCGCTGGAGGACGGAGGCTCCGGCGTTGCCGAGGGCGGCCAGCAGCGCCAGGCCGATGGACAGGGCGAGCACGGGGTCAGCCGAACCGTTTGGCCATGGCCCGGAAGAAGCCCGGGACCGCCCCGTGCAGCCGGGCGGGCAGGCCCAGCCAGGCGGGGACGAACACATCGGCGCGGCCCCGTACGGCGGCCCGCCACACGGTGTCGGCGACCTGGGCGGCGGGCACCGGGCGGGGGTGCTCGCGGTGGTACGGGACGCCGCGCCGACCGAAGAACGGCGTGTCCACCGCGCCGGGCAGCACCACCGTCACCCCGACCCGGGTGCCGGCCAGTTCGCAGCGCAGGCTGTCGGCGAAGGCCAGCAGTCCGCCCTTGGTGGCGGCGTACACCGCCTCGCCCGCCACGCCGACCCGCCCGGCCATGGAGCCGATCAGGACGATCTGCCCGGTGCCGCGTTCGGCCATCGGGGGGAGCAGCAGCCGGACCAGGTGGAGTACACCGGTGAGGTTGACGGCCACCAGCCGGTCCACCGCCTCCTCGGGCATCGCGCCGACCGGCCCGGCCCAGCCCACTCCGGCGGCGGCCACCAGGGCGTCGACCCGGCCGGCCCGGTCGAGCGCGTCGGCGGCCAGCTTCGCCACGCCCGCGCTCTCCGCCAGGTCGCCGGGGAGCGCGGTGCCGCCGGTGCGCGCGGCCACCGCGTCGAGCCGCGCCTCGTCCCGTCCGGCGAGCAGCAGCCGGCAGCGCCCGTCGGCGGCGAACCGGTCGGCGACGGCCGCGCCGATCCCGGAGGACGCTCCCGTGACGAGCGCCACCGGCCGGATGGCGGACGGTGGGTCCGTACGGGGGTGCGTGGGCGGCATGGCGGACCTCCGGGCTGTCGACGGCCGTGCCCTTCCAGCGTCCCGGTTTCCGGCGGCTCCGCCTCTCGGCGGGGTCCGCGTGGTGCCCTGTTCCCCTCGGGACCGCCTCGCGGAGGCGGCGGCGGAAGGCGGAGGAGGCCGCTGGCCCGAACGGATGGCGTACCCACCCGAACGGCTGGCGGTCGGCCCCTCCGGGCGGCGCCGGGCGGCACCGGTCCCCACGCTGGCGGGTCCTGCCGCGCGACGGGCGCGACGGCCGAGCGAAGGGGCCTTTGATGGGGCGGCGATGCCTGGTCCTGACCGCCGGTATGGGTGCCGGGCACGACGCGGTGGCCGGGGAGCTGGCCCGGCGGCTGCGGGCGGCCGGGCACCAGGTGCTGGTGCGGGATGTGCTGACGCTGCTGCCGCCGGGCACGGGGCCCGCGCTGCGCGGCTTCTACCGGTGCGCGGTGCGGCGGGTGCCCTGGGTGTACGCGCTGGTCCACCGGGTCTTCCTGGCCCCGGCGCGGGCGGGTGGTCGGCGGCGCAGGCCCGGTACCGGGCCGCTGGCGGCGCTCGCCGAGCGTCCGCTGCGCGCGCTGGTGGACCGGTGGCGGCCGGATGTGGTGGTCTCCACCTTCCATCTGGCCGGGCAGATCACCGGCCGGCTGCGGGAGCGCGGGGCGCTGGAGGTGCCGTGCGCGGTGTATGTCACGGACTTCGCGGTGCACCGGGCCTGGCCGGCCCCGGGCAACGACCTCTTCCTCTGTGTGAGCGAGCCGGTGGCCCGGCGGGTGCGGGCGGGCACCGGGCGGCCGGCGCTGGCCACCGGTCCGGTGGTGCCGCCCGCGTTCGGCCGGTCCGGGCCGCCCGGCCCGGCGGCCCGGCTGGCCATCGCCCGGGCCGCCGGGCGTCCGGTGGTCCTGCTCTCGGCCGGGGCCTGGGGGGTGGGCCCCGGACTGCTCCCGGCGGCGCGGGCCCTGGCGGGCGCCGGCTGCCTGCCGGTGCTGCTCTGCGGACGCGATGAGGGCCTGCGGCGGCGCGCCGGCCGGCTGCCCGGGGTGCTGGCCCTGGGCTGGGCGCACGATCTGCCGGGCCTGATGGGCGCGGCGCGGGTGCTGGTGGACAACGCGGCCGGGCAGACCGCGGTGCAGGCCCTCGCCGCCCGGCTGCCGGTGGTGGGCTTCCGCCCCATCGCCGGGCACGGCGCGGCCGGGGTACGGGAGATGGCCGCGGAGGGCCTGACGGTGTACGCCCCCGGCCTGCCCGCCCTGCTGACCGCCGTCGCCACCCTGGCCCCACCCGGCCCGCCCCGCGACCGCCTGGTACGGGCCGGGGCGGCCCTGTTCCAGGAGGACGCGGCGGCCGCGGTGGCCCGGCTGGCGGGGGCGCCCGCCACGGGTTGAGGTGCGGCGGGTGGTGGGCCCGGAAGCCCCGGCTGGGCCACCGGCGTCGTACGGCCGCGACGGCAGCGGTACGGGGAGGGGCGGGCCGACCCCGACCCCGTACCGGTACGGCAGCCGTCCGGGTCAGTCGACGGTGAGGACGATCTTGCCGGTGGTGCGGCCCTGCTCGCCCAGCTGGTGGGCCTTGGCGGCCTCGGACAGGGGGAGCACGGTGTCGACCACCGGGCGCAGCCGGCCCTCCGCCACCAGGGCGGCGATCTCCAGCAGGCCCTGGTGGTCCGGCTCCACCAGCATCCAGTCGGTGCGGACGCCGTCCGCCTCGCCGGGCACGTCGTCCGGGCTGGGCAGGGTCACCAGATGGCCGCCGGGGCGCAGCACCTTCAGGGAGCGGGACCCGGTGTCGCCGCCGACGTTGTCCAGCACCACGTCCACCTCACCGACCGCGTCCTCGAAGGCGCCGGCCCGGTAGTCGATCAGCACGTCGGCGCCGAGGGAACGCAGCAGTTCGTGCTTGGCGGCGCTCGCCGTGCCGATCACGTAGGCGCCGCGCGCCTTGGCGATCTGCACCGCCAGGTGCCCGACACCGCCGGCCGCCGCGTGCACCAGCACCCGCTGCCCCGGGGAGACCCGGGCGGTGTGCACCAGCGCCTGCCAGGCGGTGAGCGCGGCCAGCGGCAGCGCGGCGGCCTCCTCGTGGCTCAGCGCGGCCGGCTTGGGCGCGAAGTGGCGCGCGGGGGCGGTCACGTACTCGGCGTAGGCGCCGGCCTGCTTCGGGAAGCTCGGCATGCCGAAGACCTCGTCGCCGGGGCGCAGGACCGTCACGCCGGGGCCGACCGCCTCCACGGTGCCGGAGACGTCCCAGCCGACGATCGGGGTCTCGGCCCAGTCGACCAGCGCGCCACTCGCCCGGGTCTTCCAGTCCGCCGGGTTGACCCCGGCCGCGCGTACCCGTACCAGCACCTCGCCCAAGCCCGGTTCGGGTCGCTCGATCTCGCGCTCGACGAGCACCTCGGGGCCGCCCCACTCGCTGACGACGACGGCACGCATGGCAGGCATGGCTGGTTCCTCCTGATGTCGGTCGCCACCGGTTCGTTCCGGCGGCGTGCCTCCAGCATCGGTGGAGCGGGGCCGGTACGGTGCTGGCCGAACGGCCACTATGTGACAGAATTCGGCCATGCACCGTGTCGCCGTCCTCGCCCTCGAAGGCGTCCCCCCGTTCGAGCTGGGCATCCCCTCGCGCGTCCTCGGCAACGCCTGGGACGAGACGGGCCGCCGGCTGTACGAGGTGACCGTCTGCACCGCCGACGGTGCCCCGGTCACCAGCGACGCCGGCTTCACCGTGGCGGTGACGGCGGGTCCCGAGGCCCTGGAGCGGGCGGACACCGTGGTGGTGCCGCCCACCCACGCCATGGACGAGCTGACCCAGGGCGCCCCGCTGCCGGCGGCACTCGCCGAGGCGCTGGCCCGGATCCGGCCCGGCACCCGGCTGGTCTCCATCTGCACCGGCTCGTACGTCCTGGCCGCGGCCGGGCTGCTGGACGGTCGCCGCGCCACCACCCACTGGTACTCGGCGCCCGAGTTCCGCCGGGCCTTCCCCCGGGTGGTGCTGGACGAGGACGTGCTGTTCATGGAGGACGGCCATGTGCTCACCTCCGCCGGGGTGGCCGCGGGGGTGGACCTCTGCCTGTATCTGATCCGCCGCGACCATGGCACCGCGGTCGCCAACCGGGCCGCCCGGATGTGTGTCGTACCGCCGTGGCGGGACGGCGGCCAGGCCCAGTACATCGACCGGCCGGTGCCCGAGCCCACGGTCGCCACCACCACGGCGACCCGGGCCTGGGCGATGGAGCGGCTGGACAGCCCGCTGTCGGTGGACCGGCTCGCCCGGCACGCGCGGATGAGCGTGCGCACCTTCAGCCGGCGGTTCCGCGACGAGGTGGGGATGACGCCCGTCCAGTGGCTGACCGCGCAACGGCTGGACCTGGCCCGCCAGTTGCTGGAGACCAGCGACCTGGCGGTCGATCTGGTCGCCCTCCGGGCCGGGTTCGGTTCGGCGAACTCCCTGCGCCAGCACATGCGCAGCACCCTGGGCGTCTCACCGATCGCCTACCGGCGCACCTTCCGCACCGACGGGCTGGTCCTGGCCGGCGACTGACCGCCTCCGAGGTCAAGACCCACCCGGCGGCGCCGGAGCTCAGGTCATCGACGGGTCGCCCTTGAGCAGGGCGAAGACGGCACCGGCCGGGTCCTTGACCATGGCCAGGCGCCCGACGCCGGGTACGTCCATGGGCGGGATGAGGGTGCCGGCGCCGTGGCCGGTGGCGGCGGCGAAGGCGGCGTCGCAGTCGCGGACCCCGAAGTAGGGGTGCCACTCGGAGCCCGATCCGGCGGCCAGGTGCTCCGGGCCGAGCTGGAGCACCCCGCCGTGGGCGCTGTCCTCGCCGTCGCCTCCGCCGGGCGCGGAGAGCAGGGAGTACGTCGAGCCGTCGCCGGCGTCCATCTCCTGGTACGTCCAGGAGAACACCGAGCGGTAGAACTCCTGGGCGGCGGCCAGGTCGGTGGTGTACAGCTCCGTCCAGATCAGGGTGCAGGGCTCCATGACGGTGTCCAGACCGGTGATGCCGCCCGGCTCCCAGACGGCGAAGTCGGCGCCGGTGGGGTCGGTGAAGGCGGCCAGTCGGCCGGCGCCCGGGACCTCGTCCGGCTCCGTGCGGACGGTACCGCCGGCCTGCTCGACGGCCCGACGGGTGGCGTCGGCGTCGGAGGTGTGGAAGTAGACCGTCCAGGAGGGGGTGGCCCCGTGCTCGCTGAGCGGGCCGACGGCCGCCACGATGCCGCCGTCCCGCTGGAAGAAGCCGTAGCCACCGTCGCCGCCGGGCGCGGCGGACTGGTAGGTCCATCCGAAGACAGCCGCGTAGAAGGCGACGCTGGCGTCGATGTCGGGTGAGCCGAGGTCGATCCAGTTGGGTGTGCCGGGGACGGGACGGGTCGTCAGCATGGCGTGAACCTCCGGTGTGTGCGGGACCAGCGGGGGGCTTCCGGGGCGGACTTCCGGTGTGGCGGGCGGGCGGCCGGTGCCGTGGCGGGGTCCGGCGGGCGCCCCTTCCAGTAGAACGCGCACGGTGCGGCCCCGCGAAACGGCCGGTGCCGCGACGGTGGACGGGGTTCCCCCATCCGCGCTTCCCGGATGGCGCAATCTTCGCGGATGTCCTTTAGATGGTGCAGACCGCGCGCCAGTAGAGCGCGGAACAGGCGACACGGTGTGTGCCTCACCGGAGTCCGGCGAACGGAGCCACGCCATGACCACCGAAGATCCCACAACTCCCCCGAATCCAGGACCCGGTGACCGGTCCAGGCCGCCCGACGTGGGACCGGCCCTGCCGTCGTACCCGCCGTTCACCCCACCGCCGCCCCCGACGGCCGCGCCGCCGCGGGGCGCCGCGGCGGCGGGCAGCGCGGACGTCGGCCACTGGCGGGAGGAGAGCGGACCCGAGCGGATCGCGCCCCAGGAGCCGGGAGGGCCCGGCACCGCGTGGGCCGCGGCGTACCCGGGTGCGGAGGCGCTCGTCCCGGCGGGCGCGCCGGAGCCGGCCGGTGACACCCGGTCGGTCACCGGCCCGGCGTACGGCGTGATGCCGCCCGCCGAGGCTCCGTACGAGCCCGCGGGCCCCTTCCCGTACGGCCCCGCCGACCCGTTCCCGCGCGACCCGGCGGGAAGCCCCGCGCCCGGCGGACCGGTGGACCCCTTCCCGAACGACCCGGCCGGCCGGCTGCCGTGGGAGCCCGGCCGACCGCTGCCGCAGGAGCCCGGGACGGAGCCCCGCTCCGGGGTCGGCGACCGGTTCACGGCACGGGAGCCGAGGACCTTCGTCCTGCCGCCCGAGCGCGCGGCGGGCCCGCGTAGCGCCGCCCCCTTCGACGCCCTCACGCCGGGCGAACAGGCCGCGTTCGAGGCCGCGTTGGGCCCGGACCCGCTGATGGAGCCGCCCTCGGCGGCGGTGCCCGCGGAGTTCTCGGCGCCCTCGGTGGAGGTCGCGCTGCGGCAGTCCGCGGTGCGCCCCGACCGGCGCCCGCCGCTGGAGCCGGTGCCCCCGGCCGGCCGCCCCGAGTACCCGCCGCCCCGCGAGGCGGCGCCAAGGCTCGGCGGGCACCCCGGGAACGGGACTGCGGGCTCCGGCCTGCCGTACCCGGACGGAGCCCCGGACGCCGGGCGTGCCGCCACGGCGCGCCCGGCGGCCCCGGCAGCCGGTGCCGGCACGGCGCCGGACCCGGTCGCCGGAACGGATCCGACCGCGTCGCGGTACGAGGAGACTGCCTCCGCGGGAACCCGCGGGACGCCCGGATTCGCCCCGCTCACGGCCGACCTGGGCGCGGCCGGCGGTACCGCCCCTCCGGACGGGCCGCGCGACGGAGCCACCGCCACCACTCCCCCGACCCCCGCGCCGGTGCCGAGCGGCGCCCAGGAGGGTGCTGGGGACGGGGGCAGTGGGCCTTCGGCCGGTGGGTACGCGACCGGTGGCGGGTTCGAGGCCGGTGGCGGATACGAGGCCGCCGCGCCCCGGACCGCCGTCCACGAGCCGGATGCGCGCAGGGCCGGTGCGGACGAGAGCGGCACGTACGAAGGCGGTGCGCAGGAGCCCGGCACCTACCGGCCCGGTGCGGACGAGAGCGGTGCGCACCAGGGCCGTACCGGCGAGCCCGACGCGTACGAGAGCGGTCCGCACGAGCCCGGCGCGTACGGGTCCGACGCGGACAGCCCCGCCGTGCACGAGAGCGGCGCGCACCAGAGCCGTCCGGACGAAGGCGGTGCCCGCGAGCCCTGGGCGTATGAGACGGACGCGCACCGGGCCGCCGGGAACGCGGCCGACGACGCGGCGGCCCCGGTGCCCGGGAGTGGCGCGGCGGGCGGGACGGATGACGCGGCCCGGGCCGTCGCCGACTTCGTCGGCCTCGCGGACTCCGGTGACGTGGACGAGATGAGCGACGAGCGCATAAGGACGATCATCTGGACGGCGGCCACCTACCGCCCGCTGGAGGAGGTCGCCGCGCTGGTGACCATGCTCAAGCGGACCGGGGCCGTGTCCAATCCGGGCGACGAGGCGCTGCGCGCGGCCGCGGTGGCCCGGCCGCTGGAGGAGGTCCGGCAGCTGGTGGCCATGCTCAACGAGGCCGGCCACCCGATCGACGAGTCCGACACCACGCTGCGGGCGGCCGCGGTGGGCCGGCCGATCGAGGACGTGGTGCAGCTGGTGAGCATCCTGGGCACCGCGAAGGGCGGCGGGGCAGCCGCCGGGAAGCCGGTCGTCGACCCGGTGGGTCCGGGCGCGGCTCCGGCACCCGAGCCGGCGGCGGCCGTGCCTCCGGCACCGCCCACCGAACCGGTGGCCGCCACCGCGGCGAAGCCGGCCGCGGCGGCCTCGGCCCCCTCGGTCCACGTACCGGAGAACCCCAACGTCCGCCCGCCGCGCTCGGTCACCGCCTCGGCGGCCCCGGCGGAGCCGAAGGTCCTCGTCCCCGAGGAGCCCGCGGACCGGGCCGGGCGGGCCGGGCACAGCGCTCTGCGCTGGCCGGCCGCGGCGGCGCTGCTGGCGTGCGGGCTGATCCATCTGCCGGTGGATCTGGCGGGGGTGCGCTCGGGCGGCGGCGGCATGGTGTCGCTGGCGGTGACCGCGCTGTGCATGGTGACCGCGGTGGTGCTGGTGATGCGGGAGTCGGCGCGCGCCTGGATGGCCTCGGCGGTGACGGCGGTCGGGGTGTTCCTGGTGCACACGGTGGCCGGTGCGGACACCTTCGCGCTGCTCGAACGGAGTGTGGGCGCGGCGTTCGCCTGGTCCGGGACGGCGGCGCTGGTCGCCTCGGTGCTGGTGGTGCTGATGGCGGGCAGGGTCCTGCTGCGGCAGCGCCGGGAGCCCGACCCGGCCGAGGAGGCCTGACGGACCGGGTTCCGCGCCCTCGCGGACCACCGCGAGCCGAGGAAGCTCCGCCACGACGGGAGCCGCTCGACCGAGCGGCTCCCGTCGGCGTGTTCGGCGTTCCTCGCGCGGGGGGTGAAATCAGCTCCTCAACCTCGTCGCCAACTACCTTGTGAGCAGGCGCACTTGACGGCCGATGCGGGCGGGAGACGCGGGGCCGGCGGCGATTGGCGGGCACAAGTCCGTTTCATCCTCCGTTCAGCGGCGACCCGAAAGGACGAATCCAGTCCACCACCCCGACGAACCAGGAGAGTTCCATGAGTGACTGGCGCCACCGGGCCGTCTGCCGCGACGAGGACCCCGACCTGTTCTTCCCCATCGGGAACACGGGTCCCGCGCTGCTCCAGGCGGAGGAGGCCAAGGGCGTGTGCCGGCGTTGCCCGGTGCGTGAATCGTGCCTGGAGTGGGCGATCGAGTCGGGCCAGGAGGCCGGGGTCTGGGGCGGGATGACCGAGGACGAACGCCGGGCCCTGAAGCGGCGCACCGCGCGGCGGCGGCAGCGCAGCCACGCCTGACTCCGGCCGCGGGGCGGTCACCGGGTGTGACGGACGGTGCCCCGATCGAGGCTGGCCAGGGCGGCTGCGGGCGTTTTACGGTGGTCTGACGGTCATCGACCCTTCCGGAGCCCCATGCCCAGACCCCGTACCGCCCCCGCGGCCGCCGTGCTGAGCGCGGCCGCCCTGCTGCTCGCCGGTTGCGGGGCCGTCGGGGGCGGCGGTGCCGCCGAGCGGTTGTCCGCCGGCCCCGCCGGGGCACCCTCCGCCACCTCGGTCGTCTCCCCGGCCGCGTCCCCGGCCCTCGCGAGCACCACCGCAAGACCCCCGGCCGTCGCGAGCGCCACCGCGGAGCCGCCGGGCACCGCCTCCGACAACCGGCCGCCCCCGGTCACCGCCGAGCCGGCGCCGGACGATCCCGCGCGTACCCGGCCCGCGGTCCTGGCCATCCCGTCGATCGGGGTCGAGGAGCTGCGGGTGGTCCCCTACCAGGGCACCACCGACGACTGGCCCGGAACCAGGATCCAGGACCGCGGGGTGGCCGCCAGCCCGTACGGGGAGAAGGGCGGAGTGGGCCCGGGCGAGGTGGGGAACTACCTGGTCACCGCGCACCGCCTGTCCGCCGGGGGCCCGCTGCGCGCTCTGCCCGAGCTCCGGCCCGGCGACACGGTACGGGTCACCTCCGGCGGCACGGTCCACGCGTACCGGATCACGGAGACCCGTCAGACCTCCTTCCGTTCCGAGCGCTCCCTGGCCGAGCAACGGGCCGCCGTCCCGGGCGAGCCCGGCGAGCGGGCCACCCGGGCGATGATCACCCTCTCCACCTGCGCCACGCCGGAGGACGACGCGGCCGGCAACCACTGGCGGGACGAGAAGGGCAATCCGGAGCACCGGATCGACAAGATCGGCGTGCTGGTCTCCTCGAAGAAGGCCTAGCCGGGGTACGCCGCACCGGCGCGGGAGCGGTCGCCACGGGCGTCAGGGGAGATCGGCGCCCCGGTCACCCTGGCCACTCTCGTGGCCCTGGCCGCCGGCGTCCTGGCCCTGAGCGCCCGCCTCCTGGTCCTGGCCGGCCCCTTCCTCGGAGCCCTGCCCCAGTCCGCCCTGGTCCTGGCCTCCCTGATCCTGGCCGCCCTGCCCCTGGTCCTCCTCACCGGCACCGCCCTGGTCCTGGCCCTCCTGGCCGCCCTGGCCCTGGCCCGGGGGCTGCTCGCCGTCGCCGATGGTGGCGCCGACCGCGGCGAGGGCGGTGGTCACCGGCTGGAAGAAGGTCTCGCCACCGGCGTCGCAGTCACCGCTGCCGCCGGAGGTGAGGCCGACGGCGTCCCCGTCACGGGTGAAGAGCGAGCCGCCGCTGTCGCCGGGCTCGGCGCAGACATCGGTCTGGATCAGGCCGGTGACCGTGCCCTCCGGGTAGTTGACAGTGGCGTTCAGCCCGGTGACCTGACCGTCGCGGAGGCCGGTGGTGCTGCCCATCCGGAACACCTGCTGGCCGACCGCGGCCTCGGCCGCGCCCCTGATGGCCAGCCGCTGCCCGTCGCCGAGGTCCACCTCGTCGGGCGCCTCGGCGGCCGGGTCGTCGTAGGTGACCAGTCCGAAGTCGCCCTCGCCCGGGAAGACGGACTCCTGGGCCGAGCCGAGGACGGCGCCGTTCCCGTCGGACCACTGCTGGGCGGCCACCGTGCAGTGCCCGGCGGTGAGGAAGCCGCGGGCGCCGTCCGAGGTGGTCACGTTGAAGCCGAGCGAGCAGCGGGCGCCGCCGCCGAAGATGGCGTCCCCGCCATCGGCGAAGGGCCGGAACTCGCCCTTCGACCTGCGGATCTCGGCCACGCCCTCGCCGAGCCCCCGGACGGTGGACTCCAGCCGGTCCCAGCGGGCGCCGGTGACCGTGCGGTCGGCGGTGACCAGCACCTGGTTGGTGCGCGGGTCGACGGCCCAGGCGGTGCCGGGGACCCCCGCCTTGGCCGACAGGGTGCGGGTGGCGCCGGCCAGCGCGGCCGCCCCGTTCCGTACGGTCTTCGCGACGGCCCCGGCCGCCTTGACGCGTTCGGCGAGGGCGGGGTCCTTACCGGCCACGTTGACCACCAGCCGGCGGGTGCCGGCGTCGTAGTAGGCGCCACCGTAGGAGTCGCCGAGGGAGCCGGCGAGCTGCTTGGCCGTCTGTGCGGCCGAGGCCGCGGTCATGGTCCGGACGGTCGGCCGGTCGTCGTCCTGGCCGGACTGGGAGGCGTTCGCCTGGGGCAGCAGGATCGCCGCCGCGGCGATTCCCACCGCTCCCGCACCCGCCAGTACCGCTTTCCGCTTGGGTATCCGCCTGTGACTCAACTCCACCGCTCCTGCCGCTGGTTCGGACTCCGGTCGCCGACGGCGACCGGGGGGACGCGTCCGCTCTCAGGTACGGGCGGGGCGGGTGCGGCGTTCAGCCGGTGCGGGGATGATCGGCCCGGTGCGCCGGCCGGGGCGTCATCGGTGCGTATCTCGATGAGTACACATGGGTACGGAATGGTAAAAATATGACATGAGTGGACGGAGCGGACGGTCCGGGCACGCCCTCCTCGGGGTGCGCACCGTGGCCGGTCAGGTGCTCCTGCTCCAGGTGGTGGCCGCCGTCCTGCTGATCGCGGCGGCGGTGGCGGCGGTGGTGTGGCAGACCCGCGCCGACGGCGAGGACGACGCCCGCAACCGCTCGCTGGCCGCGGCCGAGGCGTTCGCGGACGCTCCCGGGACGGCGGCGGCGCTCGCCTCGCCGGACCCGGGCGCCGCGCTGCAGTCCTCGGTGGAGCGGGCCACCCGGCACACCGGGGTGGACTTCGTCACCGTGCACGCCCCGGACGGGGTGCGGTACGCGGACGAGGACCGCTCGCTGGTGGGGCAGCGCGCCGAGGGGCTGGAGGAGGCGGCCGGGCGGCCGGCGTACACCGAGATCTTCACCGGCTCCCCGAACGACGCGGCCCGGGCGGTGGTGCCGGTCACCGGCCCGGACGGGCGGGTGGTCGGGCTGGTCACGGCGGGGGTGACCATCGCCAGCGTGGGGGACGCGGTGGACCGCCACCTTCCGGTGCTGCTGGGGTCCGCGGCGGCGGCGCTGGCCCTGGCGGTGGGCAGCTCGCTGCTGGTGAGCCGGCGGCTGGGCCGGCAGACCCGGGGGCTCGGGCCGTCCGAGATGACCCGGATGTACGAGCACCATGACGCGGTGCTGCACGCGGTACGCGAGGGGGTGCTGATCATCGGCGGGGACGGCCGGCTGACGCTGGCCAACGACGAGGCCCGCCGGCTGCTGGACCTGCCGGCCCGACCGGAGGGCCGCGAGGTCTCCTCGCTCGGGCTCGACGAGGGCACCGCCGAACTGCTCTCCTCGGGCCGGATCGTCACCGACGAGGTGCTGCTCGCCGGTGACCGGCTGCTGGCGGTGAACACCCGGCGGACGGCGCCGCACGGCAGGGCCGGCGGCACCGTCGCCACCCTGCGGGACACCACCGAGCTGCGCGCCCTGTCCGGAGTGGCCGAGGGGGCGCGGGAGCGGCTTCAGCTGCTGTACGAGGCGGGGGTGCGGATCGGCACCACGCTGGATGTGGTGCGTACCGCCGAGGAGCTGGCGGAGGTGGCGGTGGGGCGGTTCGCCGACTTCGCCACGGTGGAGCTGCTGGACCCGGTGCTGCGCGGCGAGGAGCCGACGGGTGAGCGGACCGAGATGCGCCGGGCGGCGGTGCGCGGGGTGCGCGCCGACCACCCACTGCAACCGGTGGGCGATCTGGTGCGGTGCGCGCTGCCGACGACGCCGATGGCGGCCGCGCTGGCGAGCGGGCACGCGGTGCTGGAGCCGGACCTCTCGCTGGCCGACGGCTGGCGGGCACAGGACCCGGCGGGCGCGGACGCGGCGCTGGCGTACGGGGTCCATTCGCTGCTCGCGGTGCCCTTGCAGGCCCGCGGGGTGGTGCTGGGGATGGCGAACTTCTGGCGGTCGGAGCAGCCGGCGCCGTTCGAGGCGGAGGATCTGGCCTTCGCCGAGGAGCTGGCGGCGCGGGCCGCGGTGGCCATCGACAACGCGCGCCGCTACACCCGTGAGCACGCGATGGCGGTCACCCTCCAGCGCAGTCTGCTGCCGCACAGCCTGCCCGAGCAGGACGCGGTGGAGGCGGCCTACCGGTATCTGCCCGCCCAGGCGGGGGTCGGGGGTGACTGGTTCGACGTGATCCCGCTGCCCGGTGCGCGGGTGGCGCTGGTGGTGGGGGACGTGGTGGGACACGGGCTGCACGCGGCGGCCACCATGGGGCGGCTGCGGACCGCGGTGCACAACTTCTCGGCGCTGGACCTGCCGCCGGACGAGCTGCTGGGCCATCTGGACGAGCTGGTGTCCCGGATCGACCAGGAGGAGGGCGGCGCGGGGGTGGCCGCGGTGACGGGCGCGACCTGTCTGTACGCGGTGTACGACCCGGTGTCCGGGCGGGCCTCGGTGGCGACCGCCGGGCACTTCGCACCGCTGGTGGTGGGGCCGGACGGGGCGGTGCGCAGCCCGGAGGTGCCGGTGGCCCCGCCACTGGGGCTGGGCGGTGCGCCGTACGAGACGGTGGAGCTGGACCTGGCCGAGGGCAGCCGGCTGGTGCTGTACACCGGCGGGCTGGTCGAGCACCGGGAGCAGGATGTGGAGACGGGTCTGTCGATGCTGCGCTCGGCGCTCGGCGGCCGTCCGGAGCGTTCTCCGGAGGAGACCTGCCGGGCGGTGGTGGAGGCGCTGGTGCCCTCGCGGCGGCGGGACGACATCGCGCTGCTGGTGGCCCGTACCCGGCTGGTGGACCGCTCCCGGGTGGCGGACTTCGACGTGGCGCCGGATCCGGCCGCGGTCGGCGAGGTGCGGGCGGCCTGCGGGCGGCAGCTGGAGGCGTGGGGGCTGGCGGAGATCGGCTTCACCACCGAGCTGATGCTGAGCGAGCTGGTCACCAACGCGATCCGCTACGGCTCGGCGCCGATCCATGTGCGGATGCTGTACGAGCGGTGGCTGACCTGCGAGGTGTCCGACGGCAGCAGCACCTCCCCGCATCTGCGGCGGGCCTCCGACACGGACGAGGGCGGGCGCGGGCTGTATCTGGTGTCGCAGTTCGCCCAGCGCTGGGGCACCCGCTACACCGCGCAGGGGAAGGTCATGTGGACCGAGCAGTCCCCGGCGGACGGTGACCGGCAGCCGGTGGACGCCCTGCTGGACGACCTGGCCTGGTAGCCGCGGGCCGTCCGGGACAGGCGCACCGATCTGTCCCTTTTGACAGCTGGCGCACCTTTGGGGCTTTAGATCCCTATGGGTCAAGTTAGGGAAACATAGACTGACTTATCCCACCGAGGGCGGACCCGTGATGTCCATCACCGCCCGGAAATGACATGCGCATTTCCGAAATTGATCCAATGCTTATACGGCAGCGCATTTGACGGGCCGCCAGAAAAGGCGGGGAGATCCAATTCCCGGAATTCGCCGACTACCGGCCGTGCGGCGGTAGATCGGCGCTTGTTCTGCCCCGATTCCCTCGCCTACGGTCACGCTCATTCCGGGTGGAACGCCGAATCCTGCCGCCGTCCGGACACGCACCCACTCACCCACACGCACGGCAGGAGCGGGGGACCCAGGTAAGCGCCGGACCGCACAGCCGCGGAACGGCTTGGGGTGAAGTCGCGGAATTCCGCGGCCGGGCAACTCCAGCCCGAACCCGACAGCTCACCTCGTAGGCGCCGGAGAGGAAAGCACCATGCCCGCAATGGGTAAGCACCGCCGTGTCCGCAACAGCGCCCTGGCCCGCCGCGTTCTCGCGGTCGGCACCGGTGGCGCCGCGCTCGCCCTGCCGGTGATCGGCGCGGCCACCGCCCACGCCGCTCCCGCCGCCGCCCCGGCCGCGGCCGTCGTCCAGGCGAAGACCGCCGCCCCCGCCGCCGCCAAGGCCGCCCCCGCCACGTACTCCGTGGTCCTCGGCGACACCCTGTCCACGATCGCCCGCTCCCATGAGGTGGCCGGCGGCTGGAAGAGCCTGTACGAGGCCAACCGCGCCGCCGTCGGCGCCGACCCCTCGCTGATCCGCCCGGGCCTGAAGCTCAGCGTCGCCCAGGCCGCCGCCGCGACGAAGCCGGAGGCCGTGCCGGCCGTCGCCAAGGCCGCCCCGGCCGCCGCGAAGCCCGCCGCCGCCAAGACGGCGTACGCCGACAACCTGGACGGCTGGATCCGCGAGGCCCTGGACGTCATGGCGCAGAACGGCATCCCCGGCAGCTACGAGGGCATCCACCGCAACATCATGCGCGAGTCCTCCGGCAACCCGCTGGCCATCAACAACTGGGACGTCAACGCCGTCAACGGCACCCCGTCCAAGGGCCTGCTCCAGGTGATCGACCCGACCTTCCAGGCGTACCACGTGGCCGGCACCTCGACCGACAGCTACGACCCGGTCGCCAACATCGTCGCCGCCTGCAACTACGCGGCCGACCGCTACGGCTCCATCGACAACGTCAACGGCCCCTACTAGGCCGATGGCAGGCGGCTCCCCGTGTCAGGCGGTACGGGGAGCCACCGCCGTGAACCTGCCGGAAGGCCGGCCGCCCCGCGCGGCCGGCCTTCCGGCATGAGCTGACGGGGGTCTCACTCCGGGCGCTCGGCCGTGACCAGCCAGGCGGTGGAGCGCAGTCGCAGCGGGCCGTCCCCCTTCTCGTACCGGCGCAGCGCCCCGGTCAGCCGCCGGCCCGCCTCCTCGCGCGCCTCGGGCCCCACCTGCGACAGCAGATGCCGCCCCGGCCCCATCCCCAGCATGAACGCGGCCACCTCCTCGGCGTCGGCGCCCCACTCCCCGTACGCCTCCACCCGGTGGACACCGGGGTTGGCGTAGCCGCCGGCGGCGAGCACCGACCGGATGGCGGCGGGATCGGCCAGGGAGAACATCCCCGGCTTGCCCGCGGCCCCGAAGCCGCCCATGGGCACGATGTCCTTCAGCGAGGTGAGGGCGGCCAGCCACTCGTTCGCCTCGGGCTCCGCCGGGCAGACGAAGGCCAGCCGCCCGCCGGGGCGCAGCGCCCGCCCGATGTTGCCGAAGCCGGCCGCCGGATCGGCGAAGAAGGTCAGCCCGAAGCGGCTGATCGCCCGGTCGAAGGAACCCGGCTCGAACGGGTACACCTGGGCGTCGCCGCGGAGGAACTCCGCGTTCCGGATCCCCTCCCGCTCGGCGGTGGCCCGGGCCCGCTCCAGCATGGGGGCGGACAGGTCCAGGCCGGTGGCGCCGCCGGTCGCGGCGCGTTCGGCGGCGAGCCGGGTGGTGCGCCCGGAGCCGCAGCCGACGTCCAGCACCCTGTCTCCCGAACCGATCGCGGCGGCGTTGAGCAGCGGTGCGCAGTACCCCTCGTTGACCGCGTCCCAGCGGCCTTGGTGGCGGGCCCAGTGCTCGCCCTCGTAGCCGTTCCAGGCCTCGGCCTGCTCGGTGTTGGCGATGGGCGGCTCGGTCGGGGTCGGGTTCACGGCGGCACTCCTCGGGAGGGGGCGGGGCGGTGCCGGGTCCCGGTGGGGGACGCGGCCCGGGCGGTACGGAGCGCCCGCCCGGGCCGACGGGTGCTCCGTACCGTGGTTACCCGGTGTCCACCGCGTCGGGCTGCGCCAAAGGGGTGCCGCGCGTCCGCTCCCGCCCCCTCGGCTCACCCCTGGGGCACCCGGCGGCGCCGGAGCGCGGGCCGGGAGGCGGCCGGGGCGGCCCCGGTGGCGGCCAGATGGGCGGCCAGGGCGGCCGGGGTGGGGTGGCGGAAGACCTCCCGAAGGGTGAGGTCCCGGCCCAGCTCGGCGCGGACCCGGTTGAGCAGCCGTACCGCCAGCAGGGAGTGTCCGCCGGACCGGAAGAAGTTGTCGTCCGGCCCGACCGGCCGACCGCCCAGCACCTCGGCGAAGAGTGCCAGCAGCAGGGGAAGCGGCCCGCCGGGGTCGTGGGCCGGCCGCTGACCCGGGGCGCCGGCATCCCGAGACTCCCGGCCGGGGGTGCGCACGGTGGCCGGGACCGCGTACTCGGGCAGCCGGTCGGCCGCCCAGGCACGCAGCTCGTCCTCGTCCACGTCTCCGCTCACCTCGGCGACCAGCCGCTCCCCCTCCGCCCGGACCTCGGCGGCGGTCACCTGGGGGTGGGCGGCGAGGACCCGCTCGACCTGGCCGATGTCCACCCGGTAGCCGTCGATCAGGGGGCGCTCGCCCCGGTGGCCGGGGCCGGCCGGCAGGGTGGAGAGGCGGGCCGAGGGATCCGCCGCGAAGGCGGCCAGCGCGCCGGTGAGCGCGGTCGTGAGCCGCCGGGCCCCCTCGGCCGTCCACAGATCGGTGGCGTACTCCAGGACACCGGCGAGACCGCCCTCCTCCCCCGCCTCGGTGAGCCGCTCGTTGAGCTGCTCGTTGAGCTGCTCGGTGAACTGCTCGGCGAGTCGCTCGGTGAGGGCGAAGGTCAGATCGGCCTTGGCGGTGGCGGAGCCGTACGGGAGGGTCCCGCCCGCGAGCGGATGGCCGCCGTCCCGGTCCGGGCCCGCCGGCGCGGCCCGGTGCACCTGGAGCATGATCTGCGCCAGCGGGTGGTGGGCGGCCGAGCGGTGCGGGTTCAGCCGCTCCACCAGCAGGTCGAAGGGGGTGTCCTGATGGGCGTAGGCGGCCAGGTCGGCCTCCCGGACCCTGGCCACCAGCTCGGTGAAGCACGGGTCGCGCGAGGTGTCGGTGCGCAGTACCAGGGTGTTGACGAAGAAGCCGACCAGCCGGTCCAGCGCCTCGTCCTCCCGCCCGGCGACCGCCGTGCCGAGAGCGAGGTCGGTGCCCGCGCCCTGACGGGTGAGGACAGCCGCCAGGGCGGCCTGGACGACCATGAAGAGGGTGGCGCCCGCCTCCCGGGCGATCCGGGCCAGTCCCCGGTGCACCTCGGCGGGCACCGCGAAGGGCAGCAGCGCTCCACGCCCGGAGGGCTCCGGCGGGCGGGGGTGGTCGGTGGGCAGGTCGGTCAGCGGCGGAAGTCCGGCCAACGCCGTCTCCCAGTAGCCCGGTTGATCAGGGACGGTGTCGAGTCGGGCGCGCTGCCAGAGGGTGTAGTCGGCGTACTGGACCGGCAGCGGCTCCCACCCCGGCGCCTGACCGGCCGCGCGGGCGGTATAGGCGTGCCCGAGGTCGTCGAGCAGCCGGCCGGTGGAGTGGCCGTCGGCCGCGATGTGGTGCACCAGCACCACCAGGGTCTGCTGACCGCAGCCGTCCACCGGGAGGAAGAGCCAGGCCCGGAAGGGCAGTTCACGGGTGAGGTCGAAGACATGGGCGGCCGCCTCGTCCACCGCGGCGGCGGTGTCGGTGGGGAAGCCCAGCTCCAACGGGGGCCGGGCGCCCGGCCGTACCTCCTGGTAGGGCTCCCCGTCGGCGACCCCGTACCCGGTGCGCAGCACCTCGTGGCGGTCGGCCACATCGGTGAGGGCGGCGGCCAGCAGCGCGGGGTCGAGCGGCCGGTCGAGCCGGCGGACCAGGGCGATGTTGTACGCGGCCGAGGATCCGGCCAGTTGGTCGGTGAACCAGAGCCGGCGCTGGGCGTAGGAGAGCGGCGCGCGAGCGGGGCGGCCGGGCACGGGGCGGAGCGGGAGCCGGGACCCGGCGCCGCTTCCGGCGGCCGTCTCGGCCTCGGTGAGCCGGCGGTGCAGGGCGGCGGGGGTCGGGGCGAGGAACAGATCGCGTACCCCGGTCTCGGCGCCGAGCACCGCGCGGACGCGGTTGACCAGCCGGCTGGCGAGCAGCGAATGGCCGCCGCAGCGGAAGAAGTTGTCATGCGGGCCGATCCGGTCCCGGTCCAGCACCTGGGCGAAGAGGGCGCAGAGGATCTCCTCGCGGGGTGAGGGGGCCTTGGCGGATGGCGCAGTGGGCCGTTCGGCGGGGGGCGCGGCTGCCCGAAGGGCGTCGTGTCTGCGCCGGAGCTCAGCCGCCTCCTCCGCCGTCACCAGGTCCAGCGCGCCCAGCCGGCTGTCCGGCCGGGTGGCGAAGGCCTCCAGGGTCCGCAGGTAGACGGAGAGCAGGAGGTGGGCGGTCCCGGCATCGAACAAGTCCTCGGCGTAGGTGAGATGGACTGCCAGGCCGTCGGCGGTGGGGGCGCAGTGGAAGGAGAGGTCGAACTTGGCGGCGGCCAGATCGGTGGAGGAGGCGGTGGCGGAGAGCGGCCCGAGGCGGACGGGGCCCGGGTCCGATGCGCCGCCCACGGTCAGCATGGTCTGGAAGAAGGGGTGCTCGCCGAGGCTTCTGGTGTCGTCCGGGCCGCCCAGCTGCTCCACCAGGGTGGCGAAGGGCAGGTCCTGGTGGTCGAAGGCGGCAAGGTCGGCGTCCCGCACCCGTTCCACCAGCTCGGCGGCGGTCGGGTCGCCGGAGAGGTCGGTGCGCAGGGCGAGGGAGTTGACGAAGCAGCCGACCAGTTCGTGCAGGGCCTGGTCGGGGCGGCCGGCGACCGGGGTGCCGAGGGCGAGGTCGGTTCCGGCACCGGTGGCGGAGAGGGCCGCGGCGAGTGCGGCGTGGGCCACTATGAAGAGGGTGGCGCGGTGTTCGCGGGCCAGCGCGGTGAGCGCTCGCCGGGTGGTGGCGCCGGTGGTGGCGGTGACGGTGGCTCCCCGACCGCTGGGTTCGGCCGGGCGGGGCCGGTCGTGGGGCAGCGCGGTCCGCGCGGGAAGTCCGTCGAGGGCGGTCCGCCAGTGGTCGAGCAGGGCGGTCGGGTCGGCGAGCAGTTTCCGCTGCCAGAGGGCGTAGTCGGCGTAGGAGACCGGGAGGGGTGCGACGTCGGGCGCGCGGCCGGCGAGCCGGGCGGTGTAGGCGACGCCCAGGTCCCGGAGCAGCGGGGTCAGCGACCAGCCGTCCACCGCGATGTGGTGGATCAGCAGCAGCAGGGTGGCGGTGCCGTCGCCGGTGGTGAACAGGGCAGTGCGCAGGGGTGGTTCACCGGCCAGGGGCAGCGGGCGGCGGGTATGGGCGGTCAGTTCGGCGTCCAGCCGGGCGGGGGTGGTGTGGACGGTCTCCAGGATGGGCGTGAAGGCGGGGGCGATCCGCTGGTACGGCTCGCCGTCCACCGACGCGTAGCAGGTGCGCAGCACCGGGTGGCGGGCCGTGGTGTCGGCGAGCGCGGCGGCCAGCGCGTCCCGGTCGGGTATGCCGTCCAGCCGGAGCACGATCGGCGCGTGGTAGGTGGCGGAGGGGCCGTCGATCCGGTCCTGGAGCCACAGGGCGCGCTGGGCCGCCGACAGCGGCAGCCGTTCGGGGCGCTCCGCCGGCGGTACGGGGGTCAACGGCGGCCGCCCGGGTGTGCCGGCGGCCGGCTCCCGGGTGGTGAGCCGGTGGTGCAGGGCGGCGGGGGTGGGGGCGAGGAACAGGTCGCGGATGGCCGCGTCCAGTCCGAGGGCGCCCCGAATGCGGTTGACCAGCCGCCCGGCGAGCAGCGAGTGCCCGCCGCTCTTGAAGAAGTTGCCGTCCGGGGCGAACTCCTCACGGCCCAGCACCTCGGCGAAGAGTCCGCACAGGATCTCCCGGCGCGGGTCGGCCATATCCGCGCGACCCCCGGCCCCGTCGTCCGGGGCGGGGGCGGCATGGGCTGCGGTACGTCTCGGCCGGGCGGCGGCCTCGGCCGGGGTGAGCAGTTCCAGCGAGCCGATCGGCCGCTCGGGCGCGGTGGCGAAGGCGCCCAGCGCCCGCACATACGCCGTCAGCAGCAGCTCGGCCGTCCGGGCGTCGAAGAGGTCCAGGGCGTAGCCGAGGGTGAGGTCGAGCCTGCCGGGTGCGCCGTCCTCGGTGTGGCGCTGGGCGCAGTACCAGGTCAGATCGAACTTGGCGGCCGCCAGGTCGGCGTCGGCGAGCCGGGCGGTGAGGCCCCCGCCGAGGGCGATCGGGTACGCCGGGGTCCCGGCGTCCACGGTCAGCATGGTCTGGAAGAAGGGGTGGTGGCCGAGGGCGCGGTCCGGGGCCAGTCGCTCCACCAGCAGGTCGAAGGGGAGGTCCTGGTGCTCCAGGGCGGTGAGGTCGGCGTCGCGGACCCGTTCCAGCAGGGTGGCGGCGGTCGGGTCGCCGGAGGTGTCGGTGCGCAGGGGCAGGGAGTTGACGAAGAAGCCGACCAGGTCGTGCAGTTCGTCCTCGGGGCGGCCGGCGACCGGGGTGCCGATCACCAGGTCGGTGCCCGCGCCGAGGGCGGTCAGCGTGGCGGCGAGCGCGGCGCGGGCGGCCATCGGCAGGGTGGCACGGTGGGCGCGGGCCAGGGCGAGCAGTCCCCGGTGCTCCTCGGCGCCGAGGCGGGCGGTGACGGTGCCGCCCCGGCCGGTGGGTTCGGTGGGGCGGGGCCGGTCGGTGGGCAGCGGCAGCAGCTCCGGGGCACCGGCCAGCAGCCCGCGCCAGTAGCCGAGTTGTTCGGCGGCCAGGCTCTCCGGGTCGTCGGGGTCGCCGAGCAGTTCCCGTTGCCAGAGCGCGTAGTCGGCGTAGGAGACCGGCAGTGGCGCGAACGCGGGCGCCCGGCCGCCCAGCCGGGCCCGGTAGGCCTGGCCGAGGTCGGCGAGCAGCGGCCGGAGCGACCCGCCGTCGGTGGCCGCGTGGTGGATCAGCAGCACCAGGGTGGCGGTGGCCCCGCCTTCGGTGAACAGGGCGGCGCGAAAGGGCGGTTCGATGGTGAGGTCGATCGGCCGGCGGGCCAGCTCGGTGACCCGCCGGTCGCGTTCGGCAGCGTCGGCGCACTCGACCACGTCCAGAGCGGGCAGGGCGCCGGCCGGCAGCACCCGGCGCAGTGGTTCGGCGTCCGGGCCGGCCGGCAGCACGGTGCGCAGCACCTCGTGCCGTTCGGCCAGGTCGGTGAGGGCCGCCGCGAGCGCCGCGCGGTCCGGCACCCCGTCGAGGTGCAGCACCAGGGGCACGTTGTAGGTGGCGGAGGGCCCGTGCAGGCGGCCCAGGAACCACAGGCGCCGCTGGGCGTACGACAACGGGGTGGTGGATGCCATGGGGTTCTCGTCCTCAGCGGTCCTGGGCCGCGATGAGCCCGTCGATGTGGATGGCGAGGTCGCGCAGCCGGGGGTGGGCGTAGACGGCCTTGACCGGCAGGGCGACGCCCAGTTCGGCGCGGACCCGGGAGACCAGCTTGATCGCCAGCAGTGAGTGGCCGCCCAGCTTGAAGAAGTTGTCCTCCGGTCCGATGCGGGGGGCGTTCAGCACGGCCGCCCAGACCCCGGCGATCAGCTGCTCGGAGCGGGTCAGCCCGCCCGCCGGGCCGTCGGCCGTCCCCGGCTCGGCCGGTGCGGGCCCGGGGGCGGGCAGCGCGGCCCGGTCCAGCTTGCCGCCGACGGTGACCGGGAAGCGGTCCAGGGCGACCAGGGCGGCCGGGACCATATACGCGGGGAGAGCGGCGGCCAGCTGGGCCCGCAGGGCCTCGGGGGTGGTGTCACCGGCGGCCCCGGCGGCGGGCCGGTAGTAGGCGACGATCCCGGGCGCGCCATGGACGTCCTCCCGGAGCACGGCGACGGCCTCGGCGACCTCGGGGCGGGCGGCCAATGCGGCTTCGATCTCCGGCAGTTCGATCCGGTGGCCGCGCAGCTTGACCTGCCCGTCGGCCCGGCCGAGGTAGGCCAGCCGGCCGTCCGGCAGGGCCCGTACCAGGTCGCCGGTGCGGTACATCCGGTCGCCGGGGGCGGCATCGGCGGCACTGTCCGCGGTGAACCGCTCGGCGGTGAGGGCGGGGCGGTTGCGGTAGCCGCGGCCCACCCGGGGGCCCGCGAGGTACAGCTCGCCGCTCTCACCGGGCGGCACCGGGTTCAGCTTCTCGTCCAGGACCCGGGTCCGCAGTCCGGGCAGCGGGGTGCCGATGTGCGGGGTGCCGGTGCCGTCGATCCAGCCTGCGGTGGCGTCGACCGTGCACTCGGTGGGCCCGTACAGATTGACCGCGCGGACCGTGCCGTCGGCGGTGCGCTCCCCGATCCGCCGCCAGAGGGCGGGGCTGATCGCCTCGCCGCCGACCAGCAGGGTCAGCGGGCGCGGCCCGGCCCCGAGCGCCCCGGGGGCGCCGAGCAGGTCCAGCAGCGGATCGGCGTGCGAGGGGGTCAGATCGAGGTCGGTGAGCCCCTGCTCGTCCACGAACCGGGCGAGCAGCGCGGGGTCGGCCCGGGTCTCCTCGTCGATCATCACCAGGGTGTCGCCACGGCAGACCCGTACCCACTGCTGTACGGAGGCGTCGAAGGAGGGCGAGGCGTTCCAGCCCACCCTGCCGCCGTCCCCTCCCCCGTCCCCCGTCACGATCCCGGTCCGCTCCAGCTCGGCCAGCAGGGCGGCGGCGGCCCCGCGGCCGATCTCCACCCCCTTGGGGCGGCCGGTGGATCCGGAGGTGTAGATGACATAGGCGAGGGTGCCGGGAGCCACCGGGGCCGGGGCGTACGTGGCCGTTTCCGCCTCGCCGGCGGTCAGTTCGGCGACGGTGACCTGGTCAGCCCCGGCGACCGGTCCGGCGGTGACCACCAGGTCGGCTCCGGCGTCCTCGACCAGATAGCGGCGGCGCTCGGCGGGCAGCCCGGGGTCGACCGGGAGGTAGGCGGCACCGGCGGTGACGGTGCCGATCAGCGCGGCCACCAGCTCGGCGCCGCGCGGCAGGCAGAGGGCCACCACACTCTCCGGCCCGATGCCGCGGGCGGTGAGCCGGGCCGCGATCCGCATGGCCTCGGCCCGTAGGGCGCCGAAGCTCAGCGTACGGTCCCGGGCGACCACGGCCCGGCGGTCGCCCGGGACGGCGGCCAGCCGCTCCAGCAGATCGGCGGCGGGGGCGGAGGGGATGACGTCGGCGGCGGCGGGGCGCTCGGGGAGGACGGCGGTCATCGGGCTCACGCTCCGAACGGGGTGGTGGACGGCCGGGTGGCGGGCGAGCAGTCGGCGAGCGCGACCGGCTCGCCCATGGCGACGAGGATCTTGCGGTCACCGCGGAAGGCCTCGCGGCCGTGTGCGCAGAGGATGTTGTCGACCAGCATCAGATCGCCCACCTGCCAGGTCTCCCGGACGGTGACCCGGTCGTAGACGGCGTTGATGGTGTCCACCTCGGCGTCGGTGAGGCGGCTGCCGTCGCCCAGATACGTGTTGAACGGCAGTCCGTCCTCGCCATAGGTGTCCACCAGCACCTCGCGGACATCCGGGTCCAGGGTGCGGCCGTTCCAGAAGGCGAAGTGGTTGAACCAGGTCCGCTCCCCGGTCACCGGGTGGGTGACGACGGCCGAGCGGCGCTGCCGGGTGACCAGGGAGTCGTCGTCCGTCCACTCGTGACCCACGGTGTTCTCGTCGCAGTACGCCTCGGCGACCGCCCGGTCCTCGGTGGCGAAGGTCTTCTGCCAGGGCAGCCCGGCCAGTTCGGAGTAGTTGCGCACCAGCAGCCAGCCGGCCCGCTCGAACCGGGCGACCAGCTCCGGCGGCAGCAGCCGCAGCGCCTCGCGCATATCGCCGGTGGTGGTGGCGCCGCCCTCCTCGGGCGCGGTCACGCAGCCGAAGAGCAGCACCCCGGGGAAGTCCAGGGTGTAGCTGTTCTCGTTGTGGAGTCTGATCGGCTGGACGGCCGGCAGGTCGGTGGAGGAGAACACCCCCTCGCCGAAGTCGGTACGCGGGGTGGCCTTCTCCTTGTAGCCGGCCCGCCGCTGGATCAGGGCGTCCCGGGCCCGGGCGAAGGCGGCGGCGTCGTGGACCGGCAGACCGCGCAGCAGCACGGCGCCGGAGCGGTGCAACTCGGCCTGGACGGCGGCCCGGTGCTCCTCCAGCCAGGCCACGGCGGTGTCCAGGTCGGCACCGGCCGGGGTGTGCACGATGACGGGCTTTCCGGGCTCGCGCACCGGGACGACACCGGTGGTGGCGGGAGAGGCGGCGAAGGTGGTCATGGTGGGTCCTCGCTTCGAGGGAAAGGGAAGAACGGGGGGTGTACGGGGAAGGTCAGGCGGAGGCGGCGGGCTGGCGGGCTGCGCCCAGGACGGGCCGCAGCAGGGCGAAGAACTCGGCCAGCCGCTGCTGGAAGTAGAAGTGGCCCCCGGGCAGTACATGGCGGGCGAAGCCGTGCTCGGTGATCTCGGCCCAGCGGGCGAGGGCGTCCACCGGCACCACCGGGTCGGCGGCGCCACCGATCACGGTGACCGGGCAGTCCACCCGGGCGGCCGCGACCGGGCAGCGGTAGACGTCGTCGATGGCGAAGTCGGCCCGGATGGACGGGATGATGATCTCCCGCAGCTCGGGCTCGTCCAGGATGCCGTCATCGGTCCCGCCGCGCTCCTTGATGGCCGCGACCAGCTGGTCGTCGTCCAGCCGCTCCGGGTACACGGCGCTGGGGTTGGGCAGGAACGGCGCCCGGCAGGCGGAGGCGACCAGGGCGCGCGGGGTACGGCCGGCCGCCTGGAGCAGGCGTACCACCTCGAAGGCGACCAGCGAGCCCATGCTGTGGCCGAGCACCACCAGGTCGTCCAGCACCCCGGCGGGCAGGGCGGCGGCGACCGGGCCGGCCAGATCGGCGATGTCCCGGGGCAGGTCCTCGGCGAACCGGGCGCCCCGGCCGGGGTACTGGCCCACCAGCAGCCGTACGTCGTCCGGCAGTTGCCCGCGCCACTCGGCGTAGGCATGGGCGTTGCCGCCCGCGTGCGGCAGCACCAGCAGCGAGGTGCGCTGCGGGCCCTGGCCGGGGAGGTCCCAGACGATGTCCTCGGGGTCGGCGGAAGGGGGTGTGGCGGTAAGGGAATTCATGAGGGGATCCGTTCGTGTTCGGGCTGCGCGGGCGGGGAGGACGGCGGAGCGGCCTCGGGAGCGGCGCGGCGGCGCAGGGCGGGCCTGACCCGTCGCGGCTTCGCGGTGGCCGAGCGGAGCCGGCCGTCGAGGAGTTGGGCGAGCGCGGCGGGTGTGGGGTGCCGGAAGACATCCCGCAGCGTGAGCGCGGCGCCCACGGCCGGGGCCAGCCGGTTCGCCAGCCGGGCGGCGAGCAGCGAGTGCCCGCCGTGCTCGAAGAAGTCGTCATCCAGGGTGAGCGGCGCGGGCGTGCCGAGGACGGTGGTGAAGTGCGCGCACACGGTCTCTTCCAGCGGGGTACGCGGCCGGCGGGCAGCGGGAGACGCAGTCGGTACGGGGGCGGGCAGGGCGCGCCGGTCGATCTTGCCGTTGGCGGTGAGCGGCAGCCGGTCCAGCACCATCAAGTAGGCCGGGACCAGATGCTCGGGCAGCCGCTCGGCCAGCCAGCCGCGTATCTCCGCCGGGAGGGTCGTGGCGGCGGCCGGGGCGAGGACGATATGGGCGGCCAGCCGGTCGCCGTGGAGGCCGACGGTGGCCTGGATGACGGCCGGATGGGTGGTGAGGGCGGTCTCGATCTCGGTGGGTTCGACCCGGAAGCCGCGCACCTTGACCTGGCCGTCGGAGCGCCCGGTGTAGTGCAGCCGGCCTTGGTGGTCCCAGTGGGCGAGATCACCGGTGCGATAGAGCCGGGCGCCGGAAGGGTCGTAGGGGTGCGGGACGAAGCGGGTGGCGGTGGTGCCGGGCTGCCCCAGATAGCCGTACGCCAGGCCGTCGCCGCTCAGATACAGCTCGCCCGTCACCCCCGGTGGCACCGGCCGCAGCCGGTCGTCCAGCAGATAGGCGTGCTTGTTGGTCAGCGGGGAGCCGATGGGGAGGGTGGTGGGCACCTGGGTGGAGCGCGGGACGGTGTAGGTGGTGGTGAAGCCCATGGACTCGGCGGGGCCGTAGCCGTTGGCCACGGTGAGGTGGGGGTGGAGCCGTTGGAGGGTGTGCACATGGGTCGGAGAGGCGGGCTCACCACCGGTGAAGACGGTCCGGACGGAGGCGAACGCTTCCGGGTGCTCGTCGGTCAGATAGTTGAAGAGGCTGGAGGAGACCTGGAGCATGGTCACCTCATGCGCCCGCGCCAACTCGGCCACCAGGGCTGGTTCCGGGCGTTGCCTCGGCTGGAGGACGGTCGCCCCGCCGTGCAGCAGCGCGCCCCAGAACTCCAGGCTGAACGCGTCCCAGGACACTGGCGAGCACTGCAGGAACACCTCGGTCGGGCCGAAGGGGGCGTAGGTCTGAGCAGTGACGGTGGAGACCAGATTGCGGTGGGAGGACAGGATCCCCTTGGGCCGCCCGGTCGAACCGGACGTGAACATCACACAGGCGGGGTCGTCAAGGCGGGGACGGACGGGGAGAGCGGTGCTCGGGTACGCGGCGATGGTGGCGGCCTCGTCGTCCACGCGCACGGTCGCCGCCCCGGGGCCACCGGGCAGTCGGTCCCCGTGGCGGGCATCGGTGACCACCAGCCGTACCGCCGCGTCCCGGACCGTCGCCGACAACCGCTCGTCGGGGAAGTCCGGGTCCAGCAGGGCATAACCCGCACCGGACTTGATGACCGCCAGCAAAGCGACGGCGAACTCCACCCCACGGTCCAGCAGCACCCCCGCGAGATCGCCCGGACCCGGCCCCCGGGCCACCAGATGGCGGGCCAGCCGGTTCGACCGCGCGTCCAACTCCTCGTACGAGACGGTCTCCTGCCCGCTGATCAGCGCGGGCGCGTCGGGTGCGAACCGCGCCTGCCGCTCGAACCGCTCCACCAGCGAACCGGTCCCGATCTCCGCCCGGCGCCCGGCCCACTCCCCCAGTACCCGGCGCCGCTCCCCCGCGTCCAGCAACTCCAGTGCGGAGATCCGGGTTTCGGGCGCGGCGGCGGCCTGTTCCAGGGTGCGGCGCAGGGCGGTGGCCAGCCGTTCGGCGGTGTGCCGCTCGTAGAGGTCCGCGCTGTAGAGCAGATGGCCGGTGAGGCCACGGTCCTGGTCGGCGCTGAGCAGGAACTCCAGGTCGAACTTGACCGCCCCGGTGGCCACCGGTTCGACGGCGCCGACCCGTACCCCGGACAGTTCAGGCCGGTCGGCCGGTCCGCTCTCCAAGGCCAGGCACACCTGGAACAGCGGGTGTCTGGCGAGTGAGCGGACCGGGTTGACGGCCTCCAGCACCCGGTCGAAGGGGATGTCCTGGTGAGCGAAGGCATCGAGGTCGGCGGTGCGTACACGCTTCAGCAGGGTGCGGAAGGCGGGGTCGGCCGAGGTGTCGGTGCGGAGTACCAGGGTGTTGACGAAGAACCCGACCAGCCCGTCCAGGGTCTCGTCCGGCCGGCCGGCCACCGGGGAGCCGAGGGGGATGTCCGTGCCCGCGCCGAGCCGGGTGAGGGTGGCCGCCAGCGCCGCTTGGAGCACCATGAACGGGGTGCAGCGCTCGGCCCGTGCCAGCGCGGTGACCCGCTGGTACAGCTCGGGCCCGAAGTCCAACTCCACGGCCCCGCCCCGGTGTCCCGCCACCGGTGGGCGCGGCCGGTCCGGGACGAGACCCAGTTCCTCGGGCAGGTCGGCGAGTGCGGTACGCCAATAGGCAAGTTGGTCGGGGCCTGCGGGGGTGGTGTGCTGCCAGCGGGCGTAGTCGGCATAGGTGATCGGGAGGGCGGCCCAGTCGGGTGCGCGGCCGGAGCGGCGGGCGGTGTAGGCGCAGGACAGATCGGCGAGCAGCGGTGTCAGCGAGCGGCCGTCGGTGGCGATGTGGTGGAGCAGGATCAGCAGGGTGGAGGACTGGGGGGCGGTCTGGAACAGGGTGATCCGCAGGGGGTGTTCGGCGGTCAGGTCGAAGGGGTGGCTTGCGGCGGTGCGCAGCGCCTCATCCAGCTCGTCGGTGGACGTATGCCGGTGCTCGAAGCGGAGGGCGGGCGGGTCGATCAGCTGGTAGGGCTCGCCGTCCGGTCCGGTGCCGATCCTGGTCCGCAGCGGGGCGTGCCGGTCGGTGAGGTCAGTGAAGGCGGCGCGTAGCGCATCGATGTCCAGCTCGCCGTCGAGAGTGACGGCCAGCGGCACGTTGTACGCGGTGCCGCCGGTGCCCTCCAGCCCGGCCACCAGCCACAGCCGGGCCTGGGCGGCGGAGAGCGGGGGCGGCGGCCCGGTCCGGCCGCCGGTGGGGACGAGCGGGGGCAGTGCGGGGCGTCGGTCGTCCACGGTGGCGAGGTGTGCGGCGAGGGCGGCGGGCGTGGGGTGGGCGAAGACGTCCCGGAGGGTGAGCGAGGTGCCGAGGGTGGCGGCGATGCGGTTGGTCAGCCGGGCGGCGCGCAGGGAGTGTCCGCCGTGCTGGAAGAAGTCGTCATCGATGCTGAGCGGGGTGGGCGCCTCCAGTACCTCGCTCACCAGGGTGCGGACGATCTCCTCCAGCTCGGTGCGCGGGGCCCGGCCGGCGGCGGCCCGTGGGGCTTCGATCGGCGGCAGGGCGCGCCGGTCGATCTTGCCGTTGGGGGTGAGCGGCAGCCGGTCCAGCACCATCAGGTGGGCCGGGACCAGGTGCTCGGGCAGCCGCTCGGCCAGCCAGGCGCGTATCTCCGGTGGCGCGGTCATGGCGGCGGCCGGGGCGAGGACGATATGGGCGGCCAGCCGGTCGCCGTACACCCCTACCGTGGCTTGGATGACGGCCGGATGGGTGGTGAGGACGGTCTCGATCTCGGTGGGCTCGACCCGGAAGCCGCGCACCTTGACCTGGTTGTCAGAGCGCCCGGTGTAGTGCAGCCGGCCCTCACGGTCCCAGTGGGCCAGGTCGCCGGTGCGGTACAGCCGAGCGCCAGGCGGGCCGAAGGGGTGCGGGACGAAGCGGGTCGCGGTGGTGGCGGGCTGCCCCAGATAGCCGTACGCCAGGCCGTCGCCGCTCAGATACAGCTCGCCCGTCACCCCTGGCGGCACCGGTCGCAGTCCGGCGTCGAGGACATAGGTCTGCTTGTTGGTCAGCGGGGAGCCAATGGGGAGGGTGGTGGGCACCTGGGTGGAGCGCGGGACGGTGTAGGTGGTGGTGAAGCCCATGGACTCGGCCGGGCCGTAGCCGTTGGCCACAGTGAGGTGGGGATGGAGCCGCTGAAGGGTGTGCACATGGGTCGGGGAGGCGGGCTCGCCACCGGTGAAGACGGTCCGGACGGAGGCGAACGCCTCCGGGTGCTCATCGGTCAGATAGTTGAAGAGGCTGGAGGAGACCTGGAGCATGGTCACCCCATGCGTCCGCGCCAACTCCGCCACCAGCGCTGGATCCGGGCGCTGACCCGGCTGGAGGACGGTCGCCCCGCCGTGCAGCAGCGCACCCCAGAACTCCAGGCTGAACGCGTCCCAGGACACCGGCGAGCATTGAAGGAACACCTCACCGGGGCCGAAGGAAGCGTAGGACTGGGCGGTGAGGGTGGACACCAGGTTGCGGTGGGAGGACAGGATCCCCTTGGGCCGCCCGGTCGAACCGGACGTGAACATCACACAGGCGGGGTGCTCCGGGGTGAGCGGTACGCCGAGGGGGTTGTCGGGGTACGCGGCGATGGCGGCGGCCTCGTCGTCCACACGTACGGTCATCGAGGGGCCAACGGCCAGTCGGTCACCGTGGCAGGTGTCGGTGACCAGCAGCCGTACGGCCGCGTCCCGGGCCGTCGCCGCCAACCGCTCGTCGGGGAAGTCCGGGTCCAGCAGGGCGTATCCCGCGCCGCACTTGATGACCGCCAGCACCGCGACGGCGAACTCCACCCCACGGTCCAGCAGCACCCCCGCCAGATCGCCCGGGCCCAGGCCCCGGGCCACCAGGTGACGGGCCAGCCGGTTCGACTTCGCGTCCAACTCCGCGTAGAAGGTGACGCTTTCGCCCGCGATCAGCGCGGGTGCATCCGGTGCCCGTCGCGCCTGCCGCTCGAACCGCTCCACCAGCGAACCGAGTTCGCATTCTGTGCGCCGCCCGGTCCACTCCCCCAGCACCCAGTTCCGCTCCTCCGCCTCCAGCAACTCGACAGAGCGCAGAGCGGCTTGGGTGTCGTCCAGGGCGCTGGTCACAAAGCGGCGGAAGCGGTCCTGGTGGTCGGCGACCGCGGCGAGGTCGCAGACGTCCGGCGCGGCGTCGAAGTCGATGCGGAGGCCACCGGCCGGTCCGAGGTCGTAGACGCCCACGGCGAGGTCGTCCACCGGGCCGTTGGACAGATTGTGCTGGACGGTGGGCTGGCCGCAGAAGCTCATCCCGGGGGTGAAGGCCATGATGTTGACCAGAGGTGAGGCGATACGGTTCTCGCCCCCTGCGGGCCCCAGCTCGCGCCGGAGGTCCTCGTAGCGGGTGCGCTGGTGGCGCAGGGCCCGCTTGGTCTCGCGCACCACGCCCGCCAGCAGTTCGGCGAGGCTTTCGCCGCCGCGTACCGCGATCCGCAGGGGCACGATGTTGGACGCCATGCCGGGTGTGGAGCGTGCCAGCTCCGTGGTGCGGCCCGTCACCGGAAGTCCGAGGACCAGTTCGCGGCTTCCGCTGATCCGGTGCAGATAGGCGGCTACCAGGGTGATCACCAGCATCGACCAGGTGGAGCGATGGGCACGGGCGGTGTCGCGGAGCCGGTCCGCCTCGGCGGGCGGCAGCAGCACGGTGCGCCGGACGAAGGGCGGAGCGCTGTCCTGGCCGAGGGCGCTACGGCGCTCGGCCAGGCGCGGGGTGTCGGGCAGCCCGGCGAGGTGGGTGAGCCAGTGGGCGCGCTCCTCGTCGGCCGCCGGGGAGTGGCGGTACGCGGCGTCCTCGGCCAGCAGATCGGGCAGGGTGCCGAAGGGGCTGGGTCCCCAGGGCCCGCCGGCGGCCGCCTGGTCGTACAGCTCGACCAGCCGGCGGTCCAGCAGGGCGACGCCCATGCCGTCGACGGCGAGGTGGTGGAAGGTGTGCAGATAGAACCAGTGGTCCGGGGCGGCCTTGAGCAGCACATGCCGGGTGAGCCAGTCCTGGGCCAGGTCGAAGGGGCGCGCCATCTCCTCGGCCATCCAGCTCCGCGCGGCCGCCGCCGGGTCGGGCTCGTCGCTCAGGTCCACCAGCCGTACGGCTCGGTCACCGGGTGCGGGGTGCAGCAGCTGCCAGGGCCCGTGTTCGTCGGTCCCGATGCCTCGGATGCGCAGGACGTCCGCCTCGCGGGCGAGTTGGTACCAGCAGCGGGCGAAGAGCTCCGGGTCCAGGGGGCCCTGGATCTCCCGGTACTCGCCGATGCCGTAGCGGCGGCCGGAGGGGTCGAGGCCGTGGGCCAGCCAGATGTCGCGCTGGGCCGCGGACAGGGGCAGCCGCCGGGCCACGGACGCGGAGCCGGGATCGGTGCCGGTCACCGTGGAGGGCACGGGGCCGGACGACGCGAGACCGGGCGCGGAGGCGTTCGGGGGCATGCGGGGGCTCCTCCTGCTGGTGGGCGGCTGTCGGGTGGCCGGGGGGCGGTGGCCGGGGGGGGCGGACCCCTGCCGGACCCCTGCCGGGGCGCTGTCCGGGGGGGTGGTGCGGCCGGGTGCGGACCGTGCCGGCGTCGCCATCCAAGCCCGGGGGCGGGGGCGCGGGCGGCAGTTGCCTGCGGCACTCGGGCAGCAGTTCAGCGGGCAGTGGCGGCCCGCCGCGCCCGGCGGTGCGCGCGGACGATGCCCAGGACCCGGAAGCGGGAGCCGTCGTCCTCGTGGGCGGCCCGGACGACCCCGCTGAGCAGCAGTTCGCGCAGCAGCCGGCCGCTGTCCGGCAGGCCGCGTCCGGTCAGCGGCAGCAGGTCGGCCAGGGCGAAGGACTCCGCGGGCTGGTCGCAGAGCAGGTCCAGCAGCTCGCGCGGCCCGGCGGGCAGCCGGTCGAGCCGGGCGTTCAGGGCGTCCCGGATCCGGCCCGAGCCCCGGCCGCCGAGGTGGTCCAGAAAGGCCGAGGGGTCGGCGCCGAGGGTGCCGCACAGCGCGGCCAGGTCGCAGACCACCAGCCAGGACGCGGCGGCGGCCAGCGCGGCCGGGTGGCCGTCCAGGCCGCGGCAGACGGCGGCGGCCCGGGTCAGGTCGGCGGGGTCCGGGGTGAACTCGGGGCGCACTCGGCGGACCTGGTGCAGGAACATCCGTACCGCGGCCTGCTGGGGGTCCCCGGTCTCCGTCGCTGCGGGCACCTCCAGCGGGCCGAGCAGGAAGACGCGCTCGCCGGGCACCTCCCAGGGGTCCTCACCGGTGGCCAGGACACGCAGTCCGGGGCAGTCGCGCAGCAGCCGGGCCAGCCGGTCGAGGCGGCCGGGGGCGGCGGGCACCCCGTCGAGGACCAGCAGGGCGGGGCCGTCGCCGATGAGCGCCGCGAGGTCCTCCGCCGGGGCGCATCCGTCGGCGGGTGCGGCGACCTCCGGGTGGCCGGGGTGGTCGGGGTGGTCGGGGTGGTCGGGGTAGAGCCCGGCGGCGAGTGCGGAGAGCCGTCGGAGTATCGGCTCCGGTGCCGTCGCCAGATGCTCGCGCGGCGCTCCCGGGTAGTCCCACCACAGCACCGGCATCCCCGCCGTGTGCAGCCGCGCCGCGACCTCCAGGGCGAGTCGGGTCTTGCCGACTCCGGTCAGTCCCACCACCGTGACCAGGCGTTCCGCTCTCGGGGATGACAACTCCTCTACCAGGAGGTCCACTTCGGCGTCCCGGCCGAGGGCCGGGTGGAGCGCGGTGGGCGGGGCCGGCAGCTCGGCCGGGGCCGGTCCGAGTCCGGTGCCGCGGCTGCGGCGGCCGGCCTCCTCCAGTACGGCTCGGGCCCGTGGCCCGAGCCGCAGCGCCTCGGCCATCAGCCGCACGGTGTCCGTGCGGGGCCGTCTCGCCCGGCCCTGCTCCAGGTCGCGGATGGCCCGGACGCTGATCGTGGAGAGGTCCGCCAACTGCCGCTGGGTCATGCCGATCCGTAGCCGGTGGGCACGTATGAGGGCTCCCACCTCGGGGGTCTCGGACGACGAGCTGACAGCGACGGCCGTGTTCATACGGGCTCCCGACGACGTTGGGGGGACGCGGTGTGCGGTACGTCTCCCATCGTCGGCAGCGGGCTATCGCCGGAGCATCCCCCGACCGCCCCGCCCACCGGGCCCCTCCGGCCCGCGCTATCACGCCTCTCAGGCTCTGCTATCCCCCTTCCCGACGCGCGCTATCCCCCTCCGGCCCGGGGGCGTCCGGGCCGTGATAGCGCGGGGATAGAGGCGGGAACGGCGCGGCGATTCCGGCGGCCAGCACTGTGGTGACCACGAAGAACGCGGCGCTCCGGACCTCCGGGGCGCGGCCCGCCGAACTCCTCGGAAGGAAGCCCGACATGGCCGTCACCCCCGCCCTGCGCGCCGCCGTCGTCACCGTCGCCCTCGCCGGAGTCACCCTGTTCGGCGCCCCGGCCGCCCTCGCCGACGACGCCGCCCCGGGAACCGGCACCGGGACCGGCAGCAGCCAGACGGGCACCCCCACCCCGGGGACCACCACCCCCGCCCCGGGCACGACCGACGGCAACAACCCCTGGGACTGACCCCCGCGCGGCCGCGCAGCCCGCCGCCTACCGGCCGGCGAGTCCCGGCACCGCCGCGTCCGCGCCGCCCTCCCCCTCCGCGCCCACCACCACAGGCTCCGCGCTCACGGCCTCCGTCCCGGCTCCGGCCTGGGCGAGCAGGCGCTCCGCCTCCGCGAGTTCCGGCTCCATCCGCCGGTCCCGGAAGGCCCGGACCGCGCCCCGCAGCAGCTTCCGGGCCCGTGATCGCTCCGCCGCCCCGCCGTCGCGGGTCAGCAGCCGCGCCAGGTCCAGGCGCACCAGCGCGGCCCCGCCGTGGTCCATGATCTGCTCGCGGACCGTCAGCGCCTGGTCGTAGCAGCCGCGGGCCTGCTCCCCCGCTCCCATCACGGCGTGGGCGTTGCCCAGGTCGCGCAGCAGATGGCCCTCGCCGATCACATCGCCGCCGTCCCGGCACAGCTCCAGCACCTCCGTGAAGGTGCGCACCGCCCGCTCGTGCTCGCCCTGCTGCTGGAGCAGTTGGCCGGCCCGGCGCAGGGTGCGGGCCTGGCCGCCGACGTAGCCGACCGAGCGGTAGATGCCCAGGGCCTCGTCCAGTCGGCTCTGCGCCGCCGCGCTCTGTCCGCGGGCCATCCAGATCTGGGCGCTCTGGGTGAGCACGATGGCCCGGCCCACCACATCGCCCGCCAGGTCGAAGTCGCGCAGCGCCCGCTCGTACAGTGCCAGCGCGCGGTCCTCCTGTCCGCGGAAACGTTTCAGCAGGGCGAGATCGCGGTGGCAGAGGGCCAGGCCCTGCCGGTCGTCCAGCTCCTCGAACTGCCCGAGCGCCGTGGTCAGCGCCGCCCTGGACTCCTCGTGCTGGCCGCGGGTGAGATAGAGCGAGCCCAGTGAGCTGAGCACGGCGGCGCTGCCCCGCCGGTTGCCCGCCGAGCGGGCGGCGTCCAGGGCGAGCCGGTGGGTGCGCTCCCAGTCGTCCAGATAGCCGCGCACCTCGAACAGGGTGACCAGGGTGGTGGCCAGGTCCCAGCAGAGCTCGTCCAGCTGCTCGGCGGCGGCGTGCTCGACCGCCTGGACCAGGTTGGCGTGCTCGCTGTCCAGCCATTCCAGCGGCTGGACCAGCAGCTCGTCCCGGTAGGCGGCGGGTGGCGTCCAGCGCGGGGCGGAGCCGTGCAGCACGGTGAAGTCGCCCCCGTAGACCCGCCGGTGGGCCTCCTCGGCGAGCGCCATCCAGCCGCCCATCATCCGGCGCAGCGCCGCCGACTGGACGGCCGGCTCGTCATGGGCGGCGAGCTGCTCACGGGCGAAGACCCGGATGATCTCGTGGAAGCGGTAGCGGAAGCCCCCGGTGGACTCCACCCCCACCACATCCAGCATCTGCACATCGACCAGCGGTTCCAGCAGGTCGGAGGGGAAGGGCCGGTCGTCGTCCAGCAGCGCCCCGGCCAGCCAGCCGGGCAGCGAGGGCCCCTGCGCCAGGCTGAGCAGGCGCAGCAGCCGCCGGTCGTCCGGACGCAGCCCGTCGTGGGTGAGCGAGAGGCTGGCCCGCATGGTCATCTCGCCGTGGGTCAGCTCGTCCAGTCGATGCCGCTCGTTGGCGAGCCGGTGCACCATCGACGCGAGCGTCCAGTGCGGGCGGGCGGCCAGCCGGGCGGCCACGATCCGCAGCGCCAGCGGCAGCCCGCCGACGGTGCCGACCAGGGCCTCGGCGGCGACCGCCTCACGCTCCACCCGGTCGGCGCCGATGACCCGGCCCAGCAGTTCCAGGGCGTGCCCGGTGCCCAGGACGTCGAGCTCCACGCGGTGCGCGCCGGGCAGTCCGGTGAGCCGGACCCGGCTGGTGACCAGCACCGCGCAGCGGCTGCCGCCGGGCAGCAGCGGCCGGACCTGGCTCTCCGAGGCGGCGTCGTCCAGGACCACCAGGACCCGGCGGGCGGCGAGCAGGGTGCGGTACATCTCGGCCCGCTCGTCCAGCGATTCAGGGATCACCGGGCCGGGGATGCCGAGGGCCCGCAGAAAGCGCCCGAGCACCTCGGAGGCGGTGGCGGGGGTGCCGGTGCCGCGCAGATCGCAGTAGAGCTGGCCGTCGGGGAAGCGGGCGTCGGCCAGGCGGTGGGCGATATGGGTGGCGAGGGTGGACTTGCCGGTGCCGGGCTTTCCGACGATCACGGCGAGCCCGACGGCGCGGCGCTCCCCGGCGCCGAGCAGGATCTGCTCGATGGATTCGATGCGCTGCTCGTCTCCGACGAAGTCCGCGGTATCGGCAGGGAGTTGCCGGGGCACCTCGGGCGTGGTGGCCGGAGGCGGCGCTTCGGCGCCCGTGCGGGCGGTGGGTCCCTCGATGGGCCGACCGGCGACGTCCTGCTCACCGAGGGGCCGGGAGGCTTCCCCTCGACTGGTGGCCCCGGTCGATCGGTCCTCGCGGCTCGCCGTGGTCCCCGGGCCCGGCTCGTCGGCGCGGACGGGTGGGTCCGGGACGTCGTCGGCCGCGGGGGCCGGTGGCTCGTGGGTGGCGCCGCGCCGGTCCGGCGGCGCGGGGATGACGACGGGGTCCGGGGCACCCACCGGGGGCCCGGGGGCGGCGGGAGCGCCGGCGTCATCCATGGAAGCGTCGGAACCAGTGGCGCCCGGCCCGCTCCCGGCCGGGGGCGGCACCTCGCCGGCCAGGATCGCGGACTCCAGCCGCCGCAGCTCGGTGCCGGGCTCCAGTCCCAGCTCCTCCACCAGCAGTTCGCGGCCCACCCGGTAGGCCTCCAGCGCCTCGGCCTGGCGGCCCGAGCGGTACAGGGCCAGCATCAACTGGCCGCGCAGCCGCTCCCGTAGCGGATGCTGGTGCACCAGGAGCTGGATGGCGCCGACCAGATGGTGGTGGCGTCCCAGGTCGAGTTCCAGCCCGATCCGGGTCTCGGTCGCGGTCAGCCGCTCCTCGTCCAGCTGGCGCGCCTTGCTGCGCAGGGTGTGGCCGGATATCCCGCCCAGGCAGTCACCGAGCCACAACTGCTCGGCCGAGCGCAGCAGTTCGACGGCTTCGGCGACCGCTCCCCGGCGCTCCGACGCCCGGGCGCCGGCGACCCGGCGGCCGAACACGGCGGCGTCCACCGCGTCCTCGTCGGTCTTCAGCACATAGCCGGGCGGCCGGGTGGTGATGGCGGCGTCGATCCGTACGGCGGTGAGGAGCTTGCGCAGCCGGGAGACGCAGATCTGCACCTGGGTGCGGGCGGTGTCCGGGGGGTCGTCGTCCCAGATCAGGTCCACCAGGTGGTCGGTGCTGACGACCCGGTTCGCCTCCAGCAGCAGGGCCGCGAGGATGGCCTCCTGGCGCCCGGGCGGCACGCGCACGGGGCCGCCGGGCCCGATGACCTGTAACGGTCCGAGAACACGGAAGACGACGGTGTCCTCGGTCTCGGATGCCCCGCCGGGCGAACCAGTCAATGAGTCTCCCAGCCGGGGGCGCACGGGAACAGGGGTGAGAAGCGGTGCGGCCGAGCAGCGGAGCGGTGAGCGTGCGCTGGCTCATTTTCACGGAGGATTCCGCACTTGTCCATGGTGTGTGGATTCGGTGATGGTGAACGGTTTCGGCCTGCTCGCACGAGCGCGGCCGCCGGGGATAGGGCGGGGATAGCGGGGGGTTGCGGCTCCGGCGCACCGTGGAGGTGCCTCCGCCTGGCCGGGCGGGGGGGCGTACGGAAAGGACTGCCCCATGCAGAGCCGGCAAGCCGGGCCCCTGCCGCCCAGCCGTGTCGTCACGGACTCCGGTGTCGACCATGTGCGACTGGCGTACCACTACCTGGACAGCGGCGATCTGGACGGCCTCGGCTCGCTGCTGCACGAGGGGGCGCCGGGCGCCGTCCCGGACCCCGCCCCGTACGGCGGGCGGCACCATATCCAGCGGATCGTCGCCGAGGGTGACTGCGTGGTGGTGATGGGCCGACTGGTGCCGGGGCTGGGCGAGTTCGTGGATGTGTTCACCCTGTCGGCGGAGGGCATGCTGCGAGGCTGCCGCCGCTATCACGCAGGACGGCGATAGGAGCAGGCCGGGCGGGATTCCCCCTGGTCAGCCGGTTCACCCACCCGGTGGAGTGGTCCAGCTCACTTTCCGAATCGTGGACGCGGTCGGACGGACGGTCGACCGGACCCGTAGGGTGGCCGGTGCAGCTGGTTCGCCCCGTCCGCCAGACGGGAGGCGTCGTAAGAGGGAACCCGGTGGGAATCCGGGACTGCCCCGCAGCGGTGAGCGGGAACGACCGCCGTCATACGCACTGGGCCCGCCGGGCCTGGGAAGCGACGGCCAGTAGGTGTCCTCCTTCGGGGAGGGCGGGCCCGCGAGTCCGAAGACCTGCCCGTTGCCCGTGCGCGAAACGACCGCGTACGGCTGTCCCGGTGACCCCGAGGGAGGGTCGGCCCCCATACCAGGCGGAAGACCGCGCTTGCCGCGCGTACCGGTCCCCGCCCGGTCGGTCGAACCTTCGCCGTCCTCGTCCCCGTCTCCGGGACCTCAGGGATCCATCTCGCGAAGGAGATCTCCGTGACCACGAAGTCCGCAGCCGCGGCAGCACGGGCCACCGTGTACGGCTACCCCCGCCAGGGGCGGAACCGTGAACTCAAGAAGGCGATCGAGGGGTACTGGAAGGGCCGGGTCACCGCCGACGCCCTCCGGGCCACCGCCGCCGAGCTGCGCGCCGGGAACTGGCGGCAGCTCGCCGAGGCCGGCGTGCACGAGGTGCCCACCGGCGACTTCTCGTACTACGACCAGGTGCTCGACACCACGGTGATGGTCGGCGCCGTGCCCGCCCGCCACCGGGAGGCCGTCGCCGCCGACGCCCTGGACGGCTACTTCGCCATGGCCCGGGGCACCCAGGAGGTCGCGCCCCTGGAGATGACCAAGTGGTTCGACACCAACTACCACTATCTGGTGCCCGAACTGGGCCCGGACACCGTCTTCACCGCCGACTCCACCAAGCAGGTCGCGGAGCTGACGGAGGCGCTGACGCTGGGGCTGACCGCCCGTCCGGTGCTGGTCGGCCCGGTCACCTATCTGCTGCTGGCCAAGCCCGCCCCCGGGGTGGCCGCCGACTTCGACCCGCTCACCCTGCTGGACCGGCTGCTGCCGGTGTACGCGGAGGTGCTGGCCGATCTGCGGGCCGCGGGCGCCGAGTGGGTGCAGCTGGACGAGCCCGCCCTGGTGCAGGACCGCAGCCCGGCCGAGCTGAACGCGGCCGAGCGCGCCTACCGCGACCTCGGCGCCCTCACCGACCGCCCGCAGCTGCTGGTCGCCTCCTACTTCGACCGCCTGGGCACGGCGCTGCCGGTGCTCGCCAAGGCGCCGGTGGAGGGCCTGGCCCTGGACTTCACGGAGGCCGCCGCCGCCAACCTGGAGGCCCTGGCCGCGGTCGGCGGACTGCCCGGCAAGCGGCTGGTCGCCGGTGTGGTCAACGGCCGCAACATCTGGGTCAACGACCTGGAGAAGTCCCTCGCCGTCCTCGGCACCCTGCTGGGCCTGGCCGAGCGGGTGGACGTCTCCGCCTCCTGCTCGCTGCTCCATGTGCCGATCGACGCGGCGGCCGAGCGGGACATCGACCCGCAGATCCTGCGCTGGCTGGCCTTCGCCCGGCAGAAGACCGCCGAGATCGCCACTCTCGCCAAGGGCCTGGCCCAGGGCACCGACACCATCGCGGGCGAACTGGCCGCCAACCGCGCCGCTCTCGCCTCCCGGGCCGGCTCCCCGATCACCCGGGATCCGGCGGTACGGGCCCGGGCGGCCGCGGTCACCGACGCCGACGCGCGGCGCTCCCAGCCGTACGCCGAGCGGACCGCCGCCCAGCGCGCCCACCTCGGTCTGCCGCAGCTGCCGACCACCACCATCGGCTCCTTCCCGCAGACCGATGAGCTGCGCACGGCCCGCGCCGACCTGCGGGCCGGGCGGATCGACGCCGCCGGCTACGAGGAGCGGATCAGGGCCGAGATCCAGGAGGTGCTGTCCTTCCAGGAGAAGGCCGGGCTGGACGTCCTGGTGCACGGCGAGCCCGAACGCAACGACATGGTGCAGTACTTCGCCGAGCAGCTGACCGGCTATCTGGCGACCCAGCACGGCTGGGTGCAGTCGTACGGCACCCGCTATGTCCGGCCGCCGATCCTGGCCGGTGACATCTCCCGCCCCGAGCCGATGACGGTGCGCTGGACCTCGTACGCCCAGTCGCTCACCGCCCGCCCGGTCAAGGGCATGCTGACCGGCCCGGTCACCATGCTGGCCTGGTCCTTCGTCCGCGACGACCAGCCGCTCGGGGACACCGCCCGGCAGGTGGCGCTCGCCCTGCGCGACGAGGTCGCCGATCTGGAGGCCGCCGGCACCTCGGTGATCCAGGTGGACGAGCCGGCGCTGCGGGAGACCCTGCCGCTGCGGGCTGCCGACCACGCGGCCTACCTGGCCTGGGCGACGGAGGCGTTCCGGCTGACCACCGCCGGAGTGCGGCCGGACACCCAGATCCACACCCATATGTGCTACGCCGAGTTCGGCGACATCGTGCAGGCCATCGACGACCTGGACGCCGATGTGATCAGCCTGGAGGCCGCCCGCTCGCATATGCAGGTGGCCCGGGAGCTGGCCGCGCACGGCTATCCGCGCGAGGCCGGGCCCGGGGTGTACGACATCCACTCCCCGCGGGTGCCGAGCACCGAGGAGGCGGCGGCCCTGCTCCGTACGGGTCTGGAGGCGATCCCGGCCGAGCGGCTCTGGGTCAACCCGGACTGCGGGCTGAAGACCCGCGGCTGGCCGGAGACGCGCGCCTCCCTGGAGAACCTGGTGGCGGCGGCCCGTACGGTCCGCGAGGAGCTGGCCGGCTCCTGACACCCGCGATCGTGGGGGCGGGACCGGGAGAGCCGTACCGCGGCTCTCCCGGCCTCCGCCACCCGGTCCGCTCAGAGCGGGTCGGTCGCCTTGGCGGTGGCGAAGCCGTACGCCCGCTCGCACTCCTCGAACCGCTCGATCAGCAGCGGGTCCATCAGCGCGGTACCGGGCCCGTAGAACTTGCCGAACTTCTCCCGGTACTTGGCGAACCAGTGCGGGTGCTCGGCCAGGAAGAAGACATCGTGCAGGGCGATGGAGCGGATCGCGAGCACCGGGACCGGGGCGCGGCTGACGGCGAAGGCGGGGTTGCGGGCCGCCGTGACCTCGCAGTCCGGATGGAACTGGCCGATCATCAGGCCCTGCGCCACATACTCGTCCTTCACCCGCTCCTGGGCCCGGTCGAGCAGCGGGGTGTCCTCGGGGCTCAGATCGGGCAGCACCACCACCATGGCCTGGAGCATCGGGTTGCGGCCCTGCCAGCTGGTCAGCGTGTACTCGCGCAGACTGCTGCGGGCGATCTCCTCGACCAGCTCGGGGGTCGGCGCATGGCCCACCAGCCGGATGCGGACCTCCATGGTCCGGTTCTTCCGGGAGGGGGTGACGAACGGGCAGATCGGGCCGGTGCGGCCGATCTCCGGATGGCTCTGCGCGATATAGCCGGTCAGCCAGGAGTCGACCGCCGCCAGGGTGGACGCGTAGTCGACGTCGACCGCGGTGGGGCTCACGGCGCACCCGTCAGATCGGCGACCCGGCCGACCGCGACGGCGGCGAGCCGGTGCACCTCGGCCGGGTCGGGGATACGGGCGTTGACGAAGGTCAGCACGGAGTCCTTGGCCACCACCACCCAGGCGGTCTCGATCCGGAAGTGGTCGACGGTGGACACCCAGCGCACCGCGAATCCCCCGTCGCCCAGGTCGACCGGCTCCAACGCCGTCCGGGTGATATCCAGTTGGACTCCGTCGTTGAGTTCCATCCGGTAGTGCCCGCAGCGGCTCGCCGCGTCGTGGAACTGCTCGTACACCTCCCGGCAGGCCCCCTGGCCGAACTGCGCGACATGGTGGAACACCACCGAGCCGACGATGTTGGTGAACAGCGCGGAGGCATGGTGGGTGGTGTCGGGGTGCGAGCCGTGGGTGAGCATGTTGGTGAGGTCCACCAGGGTCCGCCCCGACTCGTCGCCGGAGACGAACACCGGGTCGTAGGCGGCGCTCGGTTCCTCGCCGAAGAACGACTCGTCAAGGTCCTCCTCGTCCAGCAGCAGCTGCCGGAACGCGGCGTCGTCCATCGCGGTCTCCTATCGGCGTACGAGGCTGAGCGGGCGGATGTCGGTCCAGTTCTCCTCGACGTAGGCGACGCAGGAGGCCCGGTCGGTCTCGGCGAGCACCACCGTCCAGCCCGCCGGCACCTCGGCGAAGGCGGGCCACAGCGAGTGCTGGCCCTCGTCGTTGACGAGCACCAGGAAGGTGCCCTCGGGGTTGTCGAAGGGGTTGCCGCTCATGGTGTCTCCCTGTGCGGGGCGGAAGGGACGGGGCTCAGCACGCTGGTCAGATAGCGGTGCACCCCGCTGATCGAGGTGAACAGCGCCATGTCCTCGAACTGCGGGTCGATGACCACTCCGTGCCGCTCCTCCAGCCCGTGCTGGAGGACGAGCAGGGTGAAGGAGTCGACGACCAGCTCGGCGTCGTCCGGGAACTCCTCCGGTGGTCCCAGCCCCGCCTCCTCGGTGAGGATCGCCCGGATGTCGTCCTTGGTGACCACGAGTCCCCCTGTCGGTTCGATCTGCCGGTTCGATCTGTTGGTTCGGTTCTTCGTCGGATGTACGGGTCAGCGGTGCCGTTCGGGCGGCGCGGCCGGCCCGCCGAGCGCCCCGGGGTCGCGCAGCAGCTTGCCCATGGAGTTCCTCGGCAGCCGGTCGGTGAGGTGGAAGCGCCGGGGGATCTTGACCGGGCTGAGCCGCCGGCGGCACCAGGCGGTGAGCTCGTCCGCGGTGAGGCCGGCGCCGCCGTCGCCCACCAGCGCCTCCACCGCCCCGGTGTGCACCACCACCGCCTCGGCGACCGAGGGATGGGCCAGCAGGGCGGCCTCCACCTCGGCCAGGTCGATCTTCAGCCCGCCGACCACGACCAGCGAGTCGGCCCGCCCGAGCAGGCTCAGTGCCCCGGTGGCCGGGTCCTGGGCGATCCGGTCGTAGGTGCGCAGCCAGCCGTCGGTGAAGCGGTCGGCGTGTTCCCCGTACAGATACGGCGAGCGGTCCAGCCGGAGGTACAGCTCCTCGCCGACCACCTTGACCTCGGCCCCCGGCACCGGGGGCCCGACACACGGCGGCGGTGGGGCACCGACGAGGTCACCGGCGATCAGGCCGAACTCGGTGAGCCCGTACACCGGGCTGACCGGCAGCCCGAACCCGGCGCGGAACTGCTCGCTGGTGTCCTGCGGCACCCGTTCGCCGCCGGACACCGCCAGCCGCAGCGCCGGGAGTTCCGGCCGGTCGCCGACCCGGGACAGCAGTGCGTAGTGGACGGGGGTGCCGAACACGGCGGCCACCTCGGTGCGGGCCATCAGCCGCACCACCTCGGCCGGGCGGAGGGTCGGCGGGATGACCAGCGGGGCCCCCGCGGCGAGCGCGTGCAGGACCCCGGTGACCAGGCCCATGTTGTGCATGACCGAGTTGAGCAGCATCACCGGTTCGTCCCGGCCGGGCATACCGGGGAGGGCGATGTGCCGTTCGAGTTCGGCCAGTACGGAGTCGGGCGGCCGGCCGATCACCTTGGGGCGCCCGGTCGAGCCGGAGCTGAACTGCACCAGCCGTACCCCGTCGGCGGCGGGCCGGCCGTCCGGCAGCGCCTCGACGGAGAAAGCGGACTCCTGGCGGAAGCCGGTCACCGGCCCGTCCGTGCCGGCCGCCGCGACCAGGTACTGCGGGCGCACCAGCCGTACCAGGGGCTCGTACTCGGCCGGTTGCAGCCGGAAGTCGACCAGGACCACCTGCGCCCCACGGCTCCACAGAGCCAGCAGCACCTGGATGTAGGTGAAGCTCGGTTTCATCCGCAGGGCGACGGAGGTGCCCTCCGCTATCCCCTGCCGCCGAAACCGCTCGGCGATACCGGCGACCGCGTCGCGCAATGCGCCCCGGGTGACGAGCGCGCTGGAGAAGGCCCATGGCTCGTCATCGCCGCCATGCTCCAGAAGATGACTCCCCCACCAGGTGTTCGCCATACGCGCTTCCTTCGGGAACAGGTTCACGGATGAGACTGATCAAAAAGGACGGGCCGAATAGGGCGAGTCGAATAAGACCCAGGGGACGGGCTATACGAGCCATAAGACGAGGGGATCCCGCCGGGCATTCGGCGACTGCGAAGCTAACACTGGCGTGAAACGGCGGGCAAGCGCACCGGAGATCACCGGGGCGGTGCCGGCGGTGCGGGTGGGGAGCGCGGCCGGGCGGTCGGCGGCGGGGGCGGGGTGGCACGACAGCGGGCGACCCGCGAGGTCTTCCCGCAGGTCGGTGGCGTTTTGCCGGCGGTCCATCACGAGAGGCGTGTCCCGCCGGCGGGACACCGGGGTACCCGGTGAATCCGGGGGAAGTGGGCGGGAAGTGCGCGGGGCATAGCCGGTCGGGCATAGACCGGTGGGCATGGACGTTTGATCTCCTTGACCCTCCGAGAAGGGCCGGGATACGTTGCCGAAGGCTTTGACGCGGTCCGGTGTTCCGAAATCCGAATACGCTCGGCGACCTCTCGTTCGGCTGCCCGAAGGTCGCCCCTCCCTCGCCACCCCGGAGAAGTCCCTCTTCCTTCTCCGCTCTTTTCCGGGCGTTTCCCGGACGGTGGCGATCCGTTCATTCTTGCCTCTCTCCGGGCCCTGCGCACGGAGAACTCCCCGGAGGTGGAATACGTGTCCGTCAGTGTCGGCACCGAGCTGCCCGTCACCGCCGCGCAACGCGAGATCTGGATGGCCGAGCAGCGGTTGCCGGCGCGGAACCGGGTATTCCGGGTGGGTGAGTACCTGGAGATCCACGGGCGGCTGGACCCGGTGCTCTGCGAGCGGGCGCTGCGGTTGGTGGTGGCCGAGGCGGAGGCCCTGCATGTGCGGTTCGCCGAGCGCGGCGGCGAGGTGCGGCAGACCGTCCGGGAGCCCGGCGACTGGCCGCTGCCGGTGGTGGACCTCTCCGGGCACCCCGACCCCGAACGGGCGGCCCGGGAGTGGCTGGACGGAGCGGTCACCCGGCCGATGGACCCGGCCGGGGACCGGCTCTTCGCCTATGCGCTGCTCCGGTTGGCCGCCGACCGCTGGTACTGGTACCAGGGCTACCACCACGCGGTGATGGACGCCTTCGGGTCACTGCTGGTCAACCGCCGGGTGGCCGAGGTGTACGGCGCCCTGGTGGCCGGCCGGCCGGTGGGCCCGAGCCCGTTCGGGCCGCTCTCCGCCCTGGTGGAGGCCGACCGGGCCTACCGTGCGTCCGACCGGCTGGACGCGGATCGGGCGTACTGGCTGGCGCGGCTCGCCGACCGGCCCGAGCCCGTGGGGATCGTCGGCCACCCCGCGACCGTCCCGGACCACTACCTCCGGCGGACCGGCCGACTGAGCGCCGAGGACCTGGCGGAGCTGCGCGCGCTGGCCGCCCGCTGCCGGGCCCCCTGGTCGCATCTGGTCATCGCGGCCACCGCGCTCCGGCTGCACCGGACCACCGGCAACCCGACGGTGGTGCTGGGCCTGCCGGTGACGGCCCGGCTGGACCAGGTCCAGCGCCGGACCCCCGGCACGGCGTCCAATGTGCTGCCGCTGCGGCTCACCCTCCGGCCGGCGCTGACGCTCGGTGAGCTGACCGCCCAGGTGGGCCGGGCGGTGCTCGAACTCGGCCGCCACCAGCGCTACCGGGCCGAGGACCTCCAGCGGGAGCTGGGGCTGCCCGGTGGGATCGGCGGCGGGTACGCCCCGGTGGTCAATGTGATGTCCTTTGACCACGCCCTCTCCTTCGGCGGCCTGCCCACCACCGCGCACCCCCTCTCCTCGGGCCTGGTCGGCGATCTGGCGCTCGCGGTGTGGGACCGGCGGGACGGCGCCGGACCGGTGGTCGACCTCAACGCCCACCCCGAGCTCTGCTCCGAGCGTGAACTGGGCTTCCACCATGCGGGGTTGCTGACCGCGCTGCGGGCCGTGGCGAGGAGTGCGCCCAGCGAGCCGATCGGCCGGATCGACCTGGTCACCGGCGCCGAGCGGGCCGCGCTGCTCGCCGTACCGGACGGTGCCGAGCCGGGCTCGGAGGCGACCCTGACGGAGTTGTTCGAGGCCCGGGTCGCGGCGACCCCGGACGCGGTGGCCGTGGTCGGCGGCGGGACCTCACGCACATGCCAGGAGCTGACGCACCAGGAGCTGACCTACCGGGAGCTGAACGCCCGCGCCGACCGGCTCGCCCGGCGGCTGGCCGCACTCGGCGCGGGACCCGAGCGGATCGTGGCGCTCGCCCTGCCCCGCTCGGTGGAGCTGGTGGTGGCCGTGGTGGCGGTCCTCAAGGCGGGCGCCGCCTATCTGCCGCTCGACCCGGCCTATCCGGCCGCCCGGCTGGCCCATATGGTCACCGACGCCCGGCCGGCGCTGCTGGTCACCACCGGCGAAGCCGCCACCCGGCTGCCGCCCACCCCCGACCTGCCCGTCCTGCTGCTGGACGCCCCCGACATCGACACCGACACCGACCCGGGCGACACACCCCTGGCCACTCCGCTCAGCCCGGACCACCCGGCGTATGTCATCTACACCTCCGGCTCCACCGGGCTGCCGAAGGGCGTGGTCAACACCCACCGCAATGTGGTGCGGCTCTTCGAGGCGACCCGCAAGCAGTTCGGCTTCGGCGCGGACGACGTCTGGACGCTGTTCCACTCCTATGCCTTCGACTTCTCGGTCTGGGAGCTGTGGGGTGCCCTGCTGCACGGCGGGCGGCTGGTGGTGGTCGACCATGAGACCAGCCGGACACCCGGCGCCTTCCTCAAGCTGCTGGCCGACCAGCGGGTCACCGTCCTCAACCAGACGCCGTCCGCCTTCCACCAGCTGGCCCAGGCCGAGGCGGAGGCGCCGGACCCGGCGCGGCGGCTCGCGCTGCGCACCGTGGTCTTCGGTGGCGAGGCGCTGCGGCCCGCCCTGCTCGCCGACTGGTACCGCCGCCATCTCGACGATGCCCCGGCGCTGGTGAACATGTACGGCATCACCGAGACCACGGTCCATGTCACCCACCACCCGCTCACCCAGGAGCGGGCGGAGTCCGGGACGGCGAGCGTGATCGGCACCGGGCTGCCGGACCTGCGCACCCATGTGCTGGACTCCGCCCTGCGGTTGCTTCCACCGGGCGCGGTGGGCGAGCTCTATGTCGCGGGGCCCGGGCTGGCGCGCGGCTATCTGGGACGCCCCGGGCTGACCTCCGAGCGGTTCGTGGCCGACCCGTACGCGGTTGAGCCGGGGGCCCGGATGTACCGCACCGGGGACCTGGTGCGGTGGAACGAGGACGGCGAGCTGGAGTATCTGGGCCGCGCCGACCAGCAGGTGAAGGTGCGCGGCTTCCGGATCGAGCCGGGCGAGGTCGAGGCCGCGCTGACCGCCCACCCGGAGGTGGCCGAGGCGGCGGCGATGGTGGTGGCCCGGGGCGAGGGGCCCGGTGACGTACGGCTCGTGGCCTACGCGGTGCCGAGGGCCGGGGAGTTGCGGGCGGGAGAGCTACGCGCGTTCCTCCGGGAGCGGCTGCCCGAGCATATGGTGCCGGCCGCCGTGGTGCTGCTGGAGCGGCTGCCGCTGACGGCCAACGGCAAGGTGGACCGGGGCGCGCTTCCGGAGCCCGATTTCGCGGCCGCGGCGGGCGGCGGCCGGACGGCGCACGGTGAGCGGGAGCGGCGGATGTGCGCGCTGTTCGCCGAGGTGCTGGGGCTGGAGCGGGTGGGGGTGGAGGACGGCTTCTTCGACCTGGGCGGCCACTCGCTGCTGGCCACCCGGCTGATCGCCCGGATCCGGGCCGCCTTCGGGGTGGAGCTGGAGCTGCGGACGCTCTTCGACGGTCCCACCCCGGCGGCGGTGGCGGCCCGGTTGGACGGCGCGGCCTCCGGGCGGCCCGCGCTGACCGTACGGCCGCGGCCCGCGGTGCTCCCGCTCTCCTCGGCGCAGCGGCGGTTGTGGTTCCTGCACCGGATGGAGGGGCCGAGCGCCACCTACAACATCCCGCTGGTGGTCCGGCTGGGCGGTGCGCTGGACCGGGAGGCGCTGCGGGGCGCGCTGGCGGATGTGGTGGCGCGGCACGAGAGCCTGCGGACGGTGTACCCGGAGGACGGCGGTACGCCGTACCAGCGGGTGCTACCGCCCGAGGAGGCCGTACCGCGTCTGGTGGTCACCCCGAGCACGGCGGCCGAGCTGCCGGCCGCGCTGGAGGCGGGCGCCCGGTACCCCTTCGACCTGGCCGACCGACCGCCCCTGCGGGCCGAGCTGTTCGCCCTGTCCGAGACGGAACACGCCCTGTTGGTGGTGGTGCACCACATCGCGGCGGACGGCTGGTCGATGGGCCCGCTCTCCGCGGAGCTGACGGAGGCGTACACCGCCCGTACGGAGGGCCGGGCGCCGCGGTGGGACCCGCTGCCGGTGCAGTACGCCGACTACACCCTCTGGCAGCACGAGCTGCTGGGCGCCGACCAGAGCGACCCGGAGACGCCCTACGGCGGGCAGATCACCTACTGGCGGGGGCGGTTGGCCGGGCTGCCCGATCAGCTGCCCCTCCCCACCGACCGGCCGCGCCCGGCGGTCTCCACCTACCGGGGCGACTACCTCACCGTCGAGATCGCCCCCGAACTCCACCGACGGCTGGACGCCTTGGCCCGCGCCCATGGCGCCAGCCTCTTCATGGTGCTGCAAGCCGGACTGGCCGCCCTCCACACCCGGCTGGGCGCGGGCACCGACATCCCGCTGGGCAGCCCCATCGCCGGACGGACCGACCAGCATCTCGACCAGCTCATCGGCTTCTTCGTCAACACGCTCGTCCTGCGCACCGACACCGCCGGGGATCCGTCCTTCGGCGAACTCCTGAGCCGGGTAAGGGAATCGTCCCTCGCCGCCTACGCTCACCAGGATGTCCCCTTCGAGCACCTGGTGGATGTGCTCAACCCCGTCCGCACCCTCGCCCACCACCCTCTCTTCCAGACCATGCTGGCCCTCCAGAACGCCCCGGAGAGCACCTTCGACCTGCCGGGGGTGCGGGCCACCGTCGAGCTGGGCCGGACGGGTACGGCCAAGTTCGACCTGTTCTTCAGCCTCAGCGAGCGGCGCGGCGCGGACGGTGGGCTCCAGGGTCTGACGGGCCAGGTCGAGTACGCGAGCGACCTCTACGACGGTCCCACCGTTCGTACGCTCTTCGAGCGCTGGGTACGGCTGCTGGAGGCCGCGACCGCCGACCCGGGCCGCCCGCTCAGCCGGATCGACGTCCTCTCGGCCGAGGAGCGGCGCTCGCTGCTGGTCGAGTCGAACGACACGGAACTGGCTCTGCCGGACACGTCCTTGGGGCAGCTCTTCGCCCGGCAGGCCGCCCGGACGCCCGAGGCGGTGGCCGTACTCGACGGGGGCACCGGCTGGACCTACGCCGAGCTGGACGCCCGCGCCGACCGGATCGCCCGGGGGCTGGCGGACCGGCGCGTCCGCCCGGGTGACGCGGTGGCCGTGCTGCTGCGGCGGTCGGCCGAGGCGGTCGCCACCGTACTGGCGCTGGCGAAGGCCGGGGCGGTGTACGTACCGCTGGACGAGCGCTACCCGGCCGAGCGCATGCACCATGTGCTCGCGGAGACGGGCGCCCGACTGGTGGTCACCGACGGGGCCGATCCCGGGACCGTGGAGGCGGTACGGGTGGCTGACCTGGACGCGGGCGACTCCGCCGCACCGCCGGTCTCCGTCCCACCCGAGGCGCCGGCCTATGTGATGTACACCTCCGGCTCGACCGGCACCCCCAAGGGCGTGCTGGTCAGCCACCGCAATATCACCGCCCTCGCCCTCGACCCCCGCTTCGACCCCCACGCCCACAACCGCGTACTCCTCCACTCCCCCGCCGCCTTCGACGCCGCCACCTACGAACTCTGGGTACCCCTCCTCAACGGCGGAACCGTCGTCATCGCACCCCCAGGCGACCTCGATGTGGCGGTCCTTCAGCGGGTGATCGCCGAACAGCGGGTGACCGCGCTCTGGCTGACCAGCTCCCTCTTCAATGTCATCGCCGAACACGCCCCCGAGGCGCTGACGGCCGTCCGGCAGGTGTGGACCGGCGGCGAGGCCGTCTCCGCCACCGCCGTCACCCGCGTCCACGCCACCTGCCCGGACACCCTCCTGGTCGACGGCTACGGACCCACCGAGACCACCACCTTTGCCGCCCACCACCCCATCCCCCGCCCCTACACCGGACCCCCGACCGTCCCCATCGGCCGCCCCATGGCCACCATGCGCACCTACGTCCTCGACGACCACCTCCAACCCGTACCCCCCGGGGTGACGGGTGAGTTGTACCTCGGCGGCCAGGGGCTCGCCCACGGCTATCTGCGGCAGTCCGCGCGCACCGCCGAGCGGTTCACCGCCGACCCCCACGCCACCACCCCCGGCGCCCGGATGTACCGCACCGGCGACCTGGTCCGGTGGAACCCCGACGGCGACCTGGAATACCAGGGCCGCGCCGACCAACAGGTCAAGATCCGCGGCTTCCGCATCGAGCCCGGCGAGATCGAGAACGTGCTGACCGGCCATCCCGGCGTCGCCCAGGCGGCCGTCACCGTTCACCAGGACCCGGCGACCAGGGCAGCCGGCCGCCTGGTGGCCTATGTGGTCGGCGAGGTCTCCAGCGGCGAGCTGGGGGCCTGGGTGCGCGGGCGGTTGCCGGAGTACATGGTGCCGTCGGTGTTCCTGGCGCTGGAGCGGTTGCCGCTGACGGCCAACGGGAAGCTGGACCGGTCGGCGCTGCCCCAGCCCGCTACCAAGGCGGATGAGCCGGGCGGCCGGGCGCCGCGTTCGGAGCGCGAGCGGCTGCTCGCCGAGCTGCTGGCACAGGCGCTGGGCCTGGAACGGGCCGGTGTGGAGGATGACTTCTTCGCGCTGGGCGGGGACAGTATCGGCTCGATCCGGCTGGTGAGCCTGGCTCGTGCGGCGGGGCTCGGCTTCACCGTACGGGAGGTGTTCGAGCAGCGGACGGCGGCCGGACTGGCGGCGGTGGCCGAGGAGTTGGCGGACTCCGGGTCGGTGCGGCAGGAGGGCGGCTCGGGGATCGGCCGGGTGGAGCCCACGCCGATCATGCGCTGGTATCAGGCCCGTGGCGGCGATCTCGACCGCTTCCACCAGGGGATGCTGCTGCGGGTGCCGGCCGGGCTGGGACGGGAACGGCTCACCTCCTCCGTCCAGGCGCTGCTGGACCACCATGACGCCCTTCGGCTGGCCCGCACCCAGGAGCAGGGCGCGCTGGAGGTGCTGCCGGTGGGTGCCGTCGCGGCGGCCGGGCTGGTGCGCCGGGTGGAGGCGGACGGCGCCGGGGTGGACGAGGCGCTGCTGCGGGCCGAAGTGGCAGCGGCGACCGGGCGGTTGTCGGCCGCGCGGGGCGCGCTGCTCCAGGCGGTGTGGTTCGACGCCGGGGCGGACCGCCCGGGCCGGCTGCTGCTTCTGGTCAACCATCTGGTGGTGGACGGGGTGTCCTGGCGGATCCTGCTGCCGGACCTGGTGGCCGCCTGGCAGGCGGTGGCGGAGGACCGGCCGCCCCGGCTGGAGCCGGTGGGCACCTCGCTGCGGCGCTGGTCGGAGCTGCTGGCGGCGGAGGCCCGACGCCCGGCCCGGGTGGCGGAGGCCGCGCTGTGGAACGGGGTGCTGGGCGCGGAGGATCCGCCGCTGACCGCCGACCGGCTCGACCCGGGGCGGGACACCGTCGGCGGGTCCCGCTCGCTCACCGTATCGCTGCCGCCGGAGGTGACCGAGCCGCTGCTGACCTCGGTACCGGCCGCCTTCCACGCCGGGGTGGACGATGTGCTGCTGACCGCGCTGGCGCTGGCGGTCGCCCGGTGGCGCCGGGGCCACGGCCGGGGCCCGCACACCGCGCTGCTGGTCGATGTGGAGGGGCACGGCCGGGAGGAGATCGCCGAGGGGGTGGAACTGACCCGCACGGTAGGCTGGTTCACCTCGCTCTACCCCGTACGGATCGATCCGGGGCCGCTGGCCTGGGACGAGGTGACCGACGGCGGCCGGGAGTTGGGGCAGGCCCTGAAGCGGGTCAAGGAGCAGGTGCGCGCGCTGCCGGACCGGGGCATCGGATTCGGGCTGCTGCGCCATCTCCACCCGGAGCGCCCGGTGGACGGCGGGGCGGTGCCGCAGCTGGGCTTCAACTATCTGGGCCGCTTCCCGGCCGCCGGGACACCCGTGGCGCCCGGCTCCGAGGCGTCCGGGTGGACGGTGGCGCCGGAGGCCGGGCTGCTGAGCGGGGCCGATCCGGCGACGACCCTGGCGCACGGCCTGGAGGTGAACTCCATGGTCCGCGACACCCCGGGCGGGCCGTCGCTGGAGGCCGTCTGGAGCTGGGCGCCCCGGCTGTGGGGTGAGGAGCCGGTACGGGCGCTGGCCGAGCAGTGGTTCCAGGCGGTCCGCGGCCTGGTCCGGCACGGTGAGCGGTCCGGCACCGGCGGCCACACCCCGTCCGACTTCCCCCTGACCGAACTGAGCCAGCACGACATCGAGCAGCTTGAAGCCGCCTGGAGGATCAAGTGACGACCGCGTCCGGTCTGGAAGACATCCTGCCGCTCTCCCCGATGCAGGAGGGCCTGCTGTTCCACTCCCGCTATGAGCAGGACGGCGCGGACGTCTACGCGGTGCAGCATGTGTTCGAGGTGCGGGGCGCCCTGGACGGGGCGCGGCTACGGGCGGCGGTGGAGGCGCTGGTGCGCCGCCACCCGAATCTGCGGGCCGCGTTCCGGCAGGTGGACTCCGGGCAGACCGTGCAGCTGGTGGCCCGTGAGGTGGAGCTGCCCTGGGAGGAGTACGACCTGTCCGCGCTGCCGGGCGGCGCGGCGGAGGCCGAGGCGGAGCGGATCGCCACCAAGGAGCACGGCCGCCGGTTCGACCTGGCCGAGCCGCCGCTGCTGCGGTTCTCGCTGCTGCGGCTGGCCGGGGAGCACCACCGGCTGGTGCTGACCACCCACCATGTGCTGCTGGACGGCTGGTCCACGCCGATCCTGGTACGGGAGCTTCAGACGCTGTACGCCAGTGGCGGCGACCCGTCGGCGCTGCCCCGCCCCACCCCGTACCGCGGCTATCTGCGCTGGCTGGCCGAGCAGGACCGGCCGGGCGCGGAGGCGGCCTGGCGGGAGGCGCTGTCCGGGCTGGAGCAGCCCACCCTGCTGGCCCCGGTGGACCCGGCGCGCCCCGGGCTGATGCCGGAGCGGATCACCCGGGAGCTGGACGAGGACCGCACGGCGGCGCTCACCACCTGGGCGCGGCGGGAGGGGGTCACCCTCAACACGGTGCTCCAGGCGGCCTGGGGGCTGGTGCTCAGTCGACGTACCGGGCAGGACGATGTGGTGTTCGGGGCGGTGGTGTCGGGGCGTGACCCGCGGCTGCCGGGGGTCGAGTCGATGGTGGGGCTGCTGATCGGCATGGTGCCGGTACGGGTCAGGCTGGACCCGGCCACGCCGCTGCGGGAGGCGGTGGCCCGGCTCCAGCGGGAGCAGTCGGCGCTGACCGGCCACCAGCACCTCGGGCTGGCCCGTATCCAGCAACTGGCCGGGCAGGGGGATCTGTTCGACACCTCGCTGGTGTTCGAGAACTACCCATGGGACGGCTCGGCGGCGGAGCCGGGCGCCGGTCCGCGGATCACTCCGGAGCTGGCCAGGGGCCGGGACGCCACCCACTATCCGCTCACCCTGATCGCCGCTCCGGGGCGCCGGCTGTATCTGCGGCTGGACTACCGGGGCGACCTGTTCGACCGGGCAGAGGCGCAGGGGTTGGTGGACCGGCTGGTGCGGGCCCTGGACACGGTGGTCGGCGATGCGGAGCAGCCGGTCGGCCGGATCGATCTGCTCGGTGAGGAGGAGCGGCGGGCGCTCCCGGCCGCGGGTGAGGTGACCGCGCTGCCGCCCGGCTCCTCCCTGCCCGGTCTGTTCGAGGCGCGGGCGGCCGGGGCACCGGAGGCGCCGGCCGTGGTGTGCGGCGGGGTGACGGTGGCGTACGGGGAGCTGAACGCCCGGGCCAACCGGCTGGTGCGGCTGCTGGCGGCGCGCGGGATCGGCCCCGAGGACGTGGTGGCGCTGGCCCTGCCCCGGTCGGTGGAGCTGGTGGTGGCCCTGCTGGCGGTGCTCAAGTCGGGCGCGGCCTATCTGCCGCTGGACCCGGCCTATCCGGCGGCCCGGCTGGCCCGGATGGCGGGTGACGCCCGGCCCGCGCTGCTGCTGACCCGTACGGCGGACGTGGTGGAGGCGCCGCCCGGGGTGCCGGTACTGCTCCTTGACGGTGCGGAGACCGCCGCCGAGCTGGCCGCCCGGCCCGTAGACGACCTCACCGACGCGGACCGCACCGCGCCGCTGGACCCGCGCCACCCGGCGTATGTCATCTACACCTCCGGTTCGACCGGCCTGCCCAAGGGCGTGGTGATGCCCGCCGGGGCGCTGCTCAATCTGCTGCGCTGGCATCAGGCGTCGGTGGGGGGTGAACGGGGCGAGCGGGTGGCGCAGTTCACCGCGGTCGGCTTCGATGTCTCGGCGCAGGAGGTGCTGTCGGCGCTGACCTCGGGCAAGACCCTGGTGGTGCCGGAGGAGGAGGTACGGCGGGACGCGGCGCGACTGGCCAATTGGCTGGGTGAGGAGCGGGTGGCGGAGCTGTTCGCGCCCAATCTGGTGCTGGAGGCGCTGGCCGAGGCGGCCGGTGAGCAGGGTGTGGCGCTGCCGGAGCTGCGTACGGTCGCACAGGCGGGCGAGGCGCTGACCCTGGGCGGCCCGGTCCGGGCCTTCGCCCGCTCGGCCCCGGGGCGGAGGCTGCACAACCACTACGGCCCGACGGAAACCCATGTGGTGACCGCGCACACCCTCGGCGGCGACCCGGACGGCTGGCGGCTGCCCGCGCCGATCGGGCGGCCCATCGCGGGTGTCCGCGCCTATGTGCTGGGCAGCGGGCTGCGGTTGGCCGCCCCCGGCGTGGTGGGCGAGCTGTATATCGCGGGCGCCGGGCTGGCTCGCGGCTATCTGGGGCGGCCGGGGCTGACCGCCGAGCGGTTCATCGCCGACCCGTACGCGGTGGAGCCGGGCGGCCGGATGTACCGCACCGGGGATCTGGTGCGGTGGAACGCGGACGGCGAGCTGGAGTATGTGGGCCGCGCCGACCAGCAGGTCAAGATCCGAGGTTTCCGGATCGAGCCCGGCGAAGTGGAGAAGGTCCTCACCGACCACCCCGGGGTCGCCGGAGCGGCGGTACTGCCCCGGACGGACCAGCCCGGCCGGACCCGGCTGGTGGCGTACGCGGTGGCCAGGGACTCCGGACTGCGGGCCGAGGAGCTGACCGCGTACGCCCGGGGGCAGTTGCCCGAGCATATGGTCCCGGCCGCCGTGGTGCTGCTGGAGCGGCTGCCGCTGACCGCCAACGGCAAGCTGGACCGGGCCGCGCTGCCCGCACCCGAGTTGACCTCGCCCGGCTTCGGCCGGGAGGCCCGTACCCCGCAGGAGCAGATCGTCTCCGATCTCTTCGCCCAGGTGCTGGCGCTGCCCCGGGTCGGGGTGGAGGACGACTTCTTCGAGCTGGGCGGACACTCGCTGCTGGCCACCCGGCTGATCGCCCGGATTCGCGCCGCGCTGGGTGTGGAGGTCGGGCTGCGGACGCTGTTCGAGGCGAGGACGGCCGCCGCGGTGGCGGCCCGGCTGGACACCGCGGGCCCGGCCCGGCCCGCGCTGACCCGGCAGCGGCTGCCGGAGCGGGTGCCGCTCTCCTTCGCCCAGCGCCGGCTGTGGTTCCTGCACCGGATGGAGGGCCCCAGCGCCACCTACAACATCCCGCTCGCCCTGCGGTTGACCGGCACGCTGGACCGGGAGGCGCTGCGGGGCGCGCTGGCCGATGTGACGGACCGGCACGAGAGCCTGCGGACGGTGTTCCCGGAGGTGGAGGACACCCCGTATCAGCGGGTGCTGGGGCAGGTAGGGCTGGTGCTTCCGGCCCGGGAGACCGGGGAGGAGCAGCTGGAGGAGGTGCTGAGGGCGGCGGCCCGCTACCCCTTCGACCTGGCGACCGAGCCCCCGCTGCGGGCCGAGCTGTTCCGGCTGGCGCCGGACCGGCATGTGCTGCTGCTCGTACTGCACCACATCGCGGGAGACGGCTGGTCGCTGGGCCCACTCGCCGCCGACCTGGCCACCGCCTACACCGCCCGCGCCGAGGGCCGGTCGCCCGAGTGGGCTCCGCTGCCGGTGCAGTACGCGGACTACACCCTCTGGCAGAACGAACTCCTGGGCGACCAGGACGACCCCGACAGCCTCTTCACCACCCAGGTCGACTACTGGTCCCGGCAACTGGCCGGACTGCCGGACCAGTTGATCCTGCCCGCCGACCGACCGCGTCCGGCGGTGACCAGCTACCGCGGTGACTACCTCACCGTGGACATCGACCGCGATCTCCACCAGCGGCTCGCCGATCTGGCCCGTGCCCATGGTGCCAGCCTCTTCATGGTGCTCCAGGCCGGGCTGGCCGCCCTCTACACCCGGCTCGGCGCGGGCACCGACATCCCCCTCGGCAGCCCGATCGCCGGACGCACCGACCACCATCTCGACCACCTGATCGGCTTCTTCGTCAACACCCTCGTCCTCCGCACCGACACCACCGGGGATCCGTCCTTCGGTGAACTCCTGGGCCGGGTAAGGGAAACGAGCCTCGCCGCCTACGCCCATCAGGATGTCCCCTTCGAGCATCTGGTGGATGTGCTCAACCCCACCCGCACCCTCGCCCACCACCCGCTCTTCCAGACCATGCTGGCCCTGCAGAACGCCCCCGAGGGCGTCTTCCGGCTGCCCGGTCTGCGGGTGGACATCGAACCCGGCCGCACCGGCACCGCCAAGTTCGACCTGTTCTTCAGCCTGGTCGAGCAGCGCGGGACAACGGGCCGGGCCGAGGGCATCACCGGCGCCGTCGAGTACTCCAGCGACCTCTACGACCCGGGCACCGTCCGTACCCTTTTCGATCGCTGGGTACGGCTGCTGGACGCGGCCACCGCCCACCCCGACCAGCCGCTCAGCCGGATCAGCCTGCTGACCCCGGCCGAGTACGGGCAGGTGCTCGGCGACTGGCAGCGGACCGAGACCGCACTCGGGGCCGGGCTGCTGCCGGACCGGTTCGCGGCGCGGGCGGCCGCGGCCCCGGAGGCGGTAGCACTGATCGCCGGTGAGCGGGAGTGGTCGTACGCGGAGCTGAACGGCCGCGCCAACCGGCTGGCGCACGCCCTGCTGCGGCGGGGCGCCGGACCGGGCCAGGTGATCGCCCTGGCCCTGCCCCGCTCGGCCGAACTGGTGGTCGCCCTGCTGGCGGTGCTGAAGACCGGGGCCGCCTATCTGCCGCTGGACCCGGACCATCCGGCCGGGCGGCTGGCGTATGTCCTGGCGGACGCCCGCCCCGCGCTGCTGCTCACCACCACCGGCACCGACTCGCGGATCCCGGACCGGGGCGGCGTACCGCCCCGGCTGGTGCTGGATACCCCGGAGGCGGAGGCGCTGCTCGACCAGGGCCCCGACACCGACCCGTCCGAGGCCGACCGGGCCGCGCCGCTGCGGGCCGAGGACGCCGCCTATGTCATCTACACCTCCGGGTCCACCGGCCGCCCCAAGGGGGTGGTGGTGCCGCACGGGGCGCTGGTCAACTTCCTGGTGGGCATGGGCCGTCTGGTGCCGCTGCGGCCGGACGAGCGGCTGCTCGCGGTGACCACCGTCGCCTTTGACATCGCCGCGCTGGAGCTCTACCACCCGCTGCTGTCCGGGGCCGCCGTGGTGCTCGCCCCCAAGGAGGCGGTGCCGCAGCCCTCGGCCGTGCTCGATCTGATCGCCCGGCACGGTGTCACCGCCGTGCAGGGCACCCCCTCGCTCTGGCAGCTGCTGGTCGGGCATGAGCCGGAGGCGCTGCGGGGCCTGCGGATCCTGGTCGGCGGTGAGGCCTGCCCGCCGGTGCTCGCCGAGTCGCTGCGCGCGCTCACCAACGACCTGACCAATCTCTACGGGCCGACGGAGACGACCATCTGGTCCACCGCCGCCCGGCTCTCCGAGGGCGGGGCCGGGGCTCCGCCGATCGGGCGGCCGATCGCCAACACCCGGGTGTACGTCCTGGACGAGGGGCTCGCGCCGGTGGCGCCCGGGGTGGTGGGCGAGCTGTATATCGCGGGCGCCGGGCTGGCGCGCGGCTATCTGGGGCGGCCGGGGCTGACCGCCGAGCGGTTCACGGCCGACCCGTTCGGGACGGAGCCCGGCGCCCGGATGTACCGGACCGGGGACCTGGTGCGGTGGAAGGCCGACGGTGAGCTGGAGTATCTCGGCCGGGTGGACCACCAGGTGAAGGTGCGGGGCTTCCGGATCGAGCCCGGCGAGATCGAGAGCGTCCTCACCGACCACCCGGGCATCGCCCAGGCCGCCGTCACCGTCCGCGAGGACCAGCCCGGTGACGCCCGGCTGGTCGCCTATGTGGTGGCCGACACCTCGGCGGGGGCCCAGGAGGAGCAGGGGGCAGAGCAGGAGCAGCTGAGCGAGTGGCTCGACCTGTACGACTCGGTCTACACCTCGGCGCCGGCCACCGGCTTCGGTGAGAACTTCGCCAGCTGGAACAGCAGTTACGACGGACAGCCGATCCCGCTGACCGAGATGCGGGAGTGGCGGGACCGGACGGTCGGGCGGATCCGGGAGCTGGACCCGCGCCGGGTGTTGGAGATCGGTGTCGGCACCGGACTGCTTCTCGCCGGACTGGCGCCGCACTGCGAGGAGTACACCGGCACCGACTTCTCCCCCACCGTCATCGCCGAGCTCGGACGCCATGTGGCCGCCGACCCCCAACTCGCCGCCCGAGTCACCCTGCACACCCGGCCCGCGCATGACTTCGACGCCCTGCCGGCCGGCCACTACGACACCGTGGTGATCAACTCGGTGGCGCAGTACTTCCCCAGCGCCGGCTATCTGGAGCAGGTCCTCCACAACGCCCTGCGGGTGCTGGCGCCGGGTGGATCGGTCTTCGTCGGCGATCTACGGAATCCCCGGCTGCTGCGCACCTTCACCAGCGCCGTCCAGACCGCCCGCGCCACCGACCCCGACGACACCCCCGCCATCCGCCGAGCCGTCGAACAGAGCCTGGTCCTGGAGAAGGAACTCCTGGTCGACCCCGAGTACTTCACCGCCCTCACCCACCACCTCCCCGACCTGGCCGGCACCGACATCCGCCTCAAGGACGGCACCGCGCGGAACGAACTCACCCGCTACCGCTACGACGCCGTCCTGCACAAGAGCGGACCCGGCACTCTCCTCCACCCGCTCACCAACGCGCCTGTGGAGGCCTGGACCGGGGATGTGTCCGCCCTGGCCCACCGGCTGCGCACCGAGCGGCCCACCGAGCTGCGGATCACCGGGGTGCCCAACCCCCGTATCGCGGCTGAACTGGCCCTCCAGCAGGCGTTGGAGGCCGATGCCACCACCCCGCCGCCCCCCTCCGAGGCCGGTACCGATCTCGCGGAGTTCGCCGCTCTGGGCGTGGAGCACGGCTACTGGACGGCCGCCACCTGGAACACCCATGAGGCCGGGGCGGTCGATGTGGTCCTGGTCGCCCGGGACCGGCTCGGCGACCGGGTCCCGGTCGGCGTCTACGCACCCCTCGCCACCGGCGGCTCCGCCACGCCGCTCGCCACCTGGACCACCCATCCGGCGGCCCGGCGCGGCACCGGGGCGCTGGTCGCCGCGGTGCGCGAGCACGCCCGCCACCATCTGCCGGAGTACATGCGGCCCTCGGCCGTCGTCCCGCTCGACCGGCTGCCGCTGACCGCCAACGGCAAGCTGGACCGGGCGGCGCTGCCCGCGCCCGAGTTCACCTCCACCGGGCTCGGCCGGGAGCCGCGTACCCCGCAAGAGCAGATCGTCCGCGATCTCTTCGCCCAGGTGCTGGGGCTGCCCCGGGTCGGGGTGGAGGACGACTTCTTCGAGCTGGGCGGACACTCGCTGCTGGCCACCCGGCTGATCGCCCGGATCCGCGCCGCCTTCGGGGTGGAGCTGGAGCTGCGCGCGCTGTTCGAGGGGCCGACACCCGCCGCGGTGGCCGCGCTGCTGGACACCGCGGGGCCCGGGCGGCTGGCGCTCACCGTCCGGGAGCGGCCCGAGGTACTGCCGCTCTCCTTCGCGCAGCGTCGTTTGTGGTTCATCCACCAGATGGAGGGCCCCAGCGCCACGTACAACATCCCGCTCGCCCTGCGGCTGACCGGTGCGCTGGACCGGGATGCGCTACGGGCCGCCCTGGGCGACCTGGTGGCGCGGCACGAGAGCCTGCGGACGGTGTTCCCGGAGGCCGACGGCACCCCCTGGCAGCGGGTGCTGACACCGGAGGCGGCGGCGCCCCGGGTGTCGCTCACCCCGACGGACGAGGCCGGGCTGCCGGAGCTGCTGCGGTCGGCCGCCTGCCACCCCTTCGACCTGGCCGGTGAACCGCCGCTGCGGGCCGAGCTGTTCGAGCTGTCGGCGGAGGAGCATGTGCTGCTCCTGGTGGTGCACCACATCGCGGGGGACGGCTGGTCGCTGGGCCCGCTCGCCGCCGACCTGGCCACCGCCTACACCGCCCGCACCGAGGGCCAGGCACCGGAGTGGGCGCCGCTGCCCGTGCAGTACGCCGATTACACCCTCTGGCAGAACGAACTCCTCGGCGACCACGACGACCCCGACAGCCTCTTCACCACCCAGGTCGACTACTGGACCAGGCAACTTGCCGGTCTGCCCGATCAGTTGATCCTGCCCGCCGACCGACCGCGCCCGGCGGTGACCAGCTACCAAGGCGACTACCTCACCGTCGACATCGACCCCGAGCTTCACCAGCGGCTGGCGGACACCGCCCGTGCGCACGGTGCCAGCCTCTTCATGGTCCTCCAGGCCGGACTGGCCGCCCTCTACACCCGCCTGGGCGCCGGCCATGACATCCCCCTCGGCAGCCCGATCGCCGGACGCACCGACCACCATCTCGACCAGCTCATCGGCTTCTTCGTCAACACGCTCGTACTCCGCACCGACACCAGCGGAGACCCCAGCTTCACCGAACTCCTGGGCCGGGTACGGGAGACCAGCCTCGCCGCGTACGCCCACCAGGACGTCCCCTTCGAGTATCTGGTCGAGCATCTCAACCCCACCCGGACCCTCGCCCACCATCCCCTCTTCCAGACCATGCTGGCGCTCCAGAACGCCCCCGAAGGGGTCTTCCACCTCCCGGGCGTCCGGGTGGACATCGCCCCCGGCCGCACCGGCACCGCCAAGTTCGACCTCTTCTTCAGCCTCGCCGAGCAGCGCGGCCCCGACGGCCGGCCCCAGGGCATCGCCGGTGCCGTCGAGTACTCCAGCGATGTCTATGACCCGCCCTCGGTCCGTGCCCTTTTTGATCGCTGGGTACGGCTGCTGGACGCGGCCACCACCCACCCCGACCGCCCGCTCAGCGGTATCGAGCTGCTGACCGCCGAGGAACACCATCGGGCGCTCGCCGAGCGGAACGCCACCGCGCTCGATCTGCCCGAGGCTTCCCTCGGGGAGCTGTTCGGGCGCCAGGCGGCCAGGACCCCCGAGGCTCCGGCGGTCGTGGACGGCGGCACCGAGTGGACCTACGCCGAGTTGGCGACCCGGGTGGGCGCTCTGGCACACCGGTTGGTGGAGCGGGGCGTGCGTCCCGGTGACGCGGTGGCCGTGCTGCTCCAGCGGTCGGCCGAGTCGGTCGCCGCGGTGCTGGCCCTGGCGACGGCGGGAGCGGTGTATGTACCGCTGGACACCCGCTATCCGGCCGAGCGCATCCGCCATGTACTGGCCGAGACCGGGGCCGGACTGATCGTCACCGACGAGCTGTCACGGGCCGAACTGCCCCCGTGCGAGGCGGAGGTGCTGCTGGTGTCGACCGAGGGGACGGTGGAGTTCTCCGCCGTGGAGGTGGCGGTGGAGGCGCCGGCCTATGTGATGTACACCTCCGGCTCGACCGGCACCCCCAAGGGCGTGCTGGTCAGCCACCGCAACGTCACCGCCCTCGCCCTCGACCCCCGCTTCGACCCCCACGCCCACACCCGCGTACTCCTCCACTCCCCCGCCGCCTTCGACGCCGCCACCTACGAACTCTGGGTACCCCTCCTCAACGGCGGAACCGTCGTCATCGCACCCCCAGGCGACCTCGATGTGCTCGACTACCAGCGGGTGATCGCCGAACAGCGGGTCACCGCCCTCTGGCTGACCAGCTCCCTCTTCAATGTCATCGCCGAACACGCCCCCGAAGCCCTGGCCACCGTCCGGCAGGTCTGGACCGGCGGTGAAGCCGTCTCCGCCACCTCCGTCACCCGCGTCCACGCCACCTGCCCCGACACCCTCCTCGTGGACGGCTACGGACCCACCGAGACCACCACCTTTGCCGCCCACCACCCCATCCCCCGCCCCTACACCGGACCCCCCACCGTCCCCATCGGCCGCCCCATGGCCACCATGCGCACCTACGTCCTCGACGACCACCTCCAACCCGTACCCCCCGGGGTCATCGGTGAGCTCTATCTGGCCGGCCACGGTCTCGCCCACGGCTACCTCAACCAACCGGGGCTGACCGCCGAGCGGTTCACCGCCGACCCCCACGCCACCACCCCCGGCGCCCGGATGTACCGCACCGGAGACCTGGTCCGGTGGAACCCCGACGGCGACCTGGAATACCAGGGCCGCATCGACCAGCAGGTCAAGATCCGCGGCTTCCGCATCGAACCCGGCGAGATCGAGAAGGTCCTCACCGGCCATCCCGGTATCGCCCAGGCGGCCGTCACCGTCCGCGAGGACCAACCGGGGGACGCGCGCCTGGTCGCCTATGTGGTCGCCGACGGCTCGGTTCCGTCGAGCGAGGAGGAGGAGCAGGACCAGATCGCCGAGTGGCAGGACCTCTACGACTCCCTCTACGCCACGCCGGAGGCCGAGTTCGGTGAGGACTTCTCCGGCTGGAACAGCAGCTACGACGGACAGCCGATCCCGCTGTCGGAGATGCGGGAGTGGCGCGAGGCGACCGTGCGGCGGATCCGGGAGCTGTCTCCCCGCCGGGTGCTGGAGATCGGTGTCGGCACCGGGCTGCTCCTCGCCCATCTGGCGCCGCACTGCGAGGAGTACACCGGCACCGACTTCTCCCCCACCGTCATCGCCGCGTTGCAACGGCATGTGACCGCCGACCCCGATCTCGCCGCCCGGGTCACCCTGCGCACCCAGGCGGCCCACGAACACGGCGGGCTGCCGGCCGGCCACTTCGACACGGTCGTGATCAACTCGGTGGTGCAGTACTTCCCCGACGCGGGCTATCTGGCCCAGGTCATCGAGCATGCCTTTGATCTGCTCGCGCCCGGTGGCGCGGTGTTCCTCGGCGATCTGCGCCACCCCCGGCTGCTGCGCACCTTCACCAGCGCCGTCCAGACCGCCCGCGCCACCGATCCCGCCGACACCCCCGCCATCCGCCGCGCCGTCGAACAGAGCCTGGTCCTGGAGAAGGAACTCCTGGTCGACCCCGAGTACTTCACCGCCCTCACCCACCACCTCCCCGACCTGGCCGGCACCGACATCCGCCTCAAGGACGGCACCGCGCAGAACGAACTCACCCGCTACCGCTACGACGCCGTCCTCCACAAGACCGGCCCCGGCACTCTCCTCCACCCGCTCACCGACGCACCCACCCTGGTGTGGGACCGGGACCTCGGGGCCCTGGACCGGCAGCTGGGCAGCGAGCGGCCGGAGGCCCTGCGGGTGGTCCGGGTGCCCAACGCCAGGATTGCAGGGGACCTGGCGGCCCAGCGGGCCCTGGAGTCCGCCGCCGCGCCGTCTACCGCCCACCCGGGCCCGGACTTCGCGGAGTTCACCGCCCTTGGTGCGGAGCACGGCTACCGTACGGCGATCAGCTGGAACGCCCAGGACCCGGCGGCCGTGGATGTGGTCTATGTGCGGCGGGAGCTGCTGGACGGGGCGGCGCCCACCGGGACGTACGCCTCCGGCGGGGCGGGGAGCGCCGGTGCCCCGCCGGCGGCGTGGACCAGCAGCCCGGCCACCGCCCGGGGCACGGCCGCGCTGCTCGGCTCGGTGCGGGACCACGCCCGCAGCCACCTGCCGGAGTACATGCGGCCGTCGGCGGTCGTGCCGCTGGTCCGGCTGCCGCTGACCGCCAACGGCAAGCTCGACCGGGCGGCGCTGCCCGCGCTGGACGGGGAGCGCGCCGATATCGGCCGGGCGCCGGCCACCCCGCAGGAGCAGGTGGTGTGCGAGCTGTTCGCCGAGGTGCTGGGCCGGCCGGTGGTCGGCGTGGACCAGGACTTCTTCGAGCTCGGCGGCCACTCGCTGCTGGCCACCCGGCTGATCGCCCGCCTCCGCGCCGCGTTCGGGGCCGAGCTGGGGCTGCGCAGCCTGTTCGAGGCGCCGACGCCCGGGGGGATCGCCGCCCGGCTGGACATGGACGACCCGGACGGTTCGTACGAGGTGCTGCTGCCGCTGCGGACCGGGGGCAGCCGGCCGCCGCTGTTCTGCGTCCACCCGGGCGGCGGTATCAGCTGGTCGTACAGCGCGCTGATCAAGCACCTCGGGCCGGAGTACCCGCTCTACGGCATCCAGGCCCGCAGCCTGGCCCGGCCGGAGCCGCGGCCGGGCAGTGTGGAGGAGATGGCGGTGGACTACGCCGACCAGATCCAGACGGTGCAGCCGCACGGCCCGTACCACCTGGCGGGCTGGTCCTTCGGCGGGCTCTGCGCGCACGCGCTGGCCGCGGAGTTCCAGCGGCGCGGCGAACCGGTCGGGCTGGTCGCGGTGCTGGATGTGATCCCGGACTGGCAGGGCCTGACCCATGCCGATGTGCCTGCCCCGGACGACCGGGTGATGCTGCTCTACCACGTGGGCCTGGTGGACGACGGCAGCCACCGCCACGAGGACGGGCCGATGACCTTCGCCAAGGCGCGGGACATCCTGCGGCGGCAGGGCAGTGTGCTCGCCAATCTGGACGAGGACCGGCTCGGCACCATCACCGAGATCTCGGCGAACAACACCCATCTGACCGTGGACTACCGGCCCGGGCCGATCGACGGCGACCTGCTGCTGATCGCCTGCGAGGAGCAGCAGGACCCGCCGGTCACCGCCAAGGCCTGGGCGCCGTATGTACGCGGCTCCGTCGAGGCCCATGTGGTGCCCGGGGAGCACGGCACCATGCTCAACCGTCCGGCCACCCTGACCGAACTCGGCCGGATCCTCTCCACCAAGCTCCACGAAGTCCACGAGCAGCGCGTACTCAACGAATCGCAGGAACCGACATCCGAGGACCGGGACCGATGCTGACCGATGTGTTCTCCGTCGACCTGGCCAAGTCCCTCCAGGCCGTCGACGGCTGGCTGAGCGACTACATCCGCCGCCCGCACCCCGAGTTGGGCCGCTCGGGCCCGGTGTGCCCGTTCGTCGCGCCCGCCCAGAAGGCCGAGGCGCTGGAGATCCGGGTGCGGCTGGTGGGCCCGACCCCGAGCCTGACCCTGGTGGAGGAGATCATCCGGTGCGCCCTGGACGAGTTCGGCGAGCTGGCTGGAATGTCGGGCAACCCCAACCTGCGTTCACTGCTGCTGGTACTGCCGGACCTGCCGTACGCCCAGCTCGGGCTGCTGGACGCGGCACATGCCGCGCTGAAGCCGGAGAGTGTGCGGCGCGGGCTGATGATCGGCCAGTTCCACGAGCGGTGCACGGAACGGGCGGCGCACAACCCGGAGTTCGAGGTGAGCTGGGCTCCGGTGCCGATGGTGGCGGTGCGGTCGATGGCCATCCACGATGTGCTGTTCCTGGCGGACCGGCGGGAGTGGTTCGAGGAGTACGCGAGCCGCTTCGGGGTCCGCTACCGGGACTCGGGGCACGGGGTGGACCCGGTGCTGACCCGGGTGTACGAGCGGGCCCGCGCCGCCTACGGGACGGAGGGCACCCCGTGACCCGGGAGGCCGTGTCCACGGAGACCGTGTCGGCGGGGGCTGTATACCGGGGGATGGACCAGGCGACGCTGGATCGGCAGTACTCGCCCAGCTCGCGGGTGCCCAGTCTGGCGGCGTATCTCGCCCTGTACGAGCGGCGCAGCGCGGCCGCCCGGCGGGACCATCCGGTACGGGCCGGGCTGCGGTACGGGCCGCACCCCGCCGAGCTGCTCGACTACTTCCCCGGCCGCCCGGGCCCCGGGCCGGGTCGGCCGCCGCTGCTGGTCTTCGTCCACGGCGGCAACTGGCAGGCGCTGGGCCGGGCCGAGTCGGCGTTCCCGGCGCCGCCGCTGCTGCGGGCGGGGGCGGCGGTCGCGGTGGTCGGGTACGGGCTGGCGCCGGGCACCGGTCTGGACGCGATGGCGGGCATGGTGCGGCGGGCGGTGGGCCGGCTGCTGGACCGGGCGGAGGAGCTGGGGTTCGCCTCGGACCGGCTGTATCTCTGCGGCACCTCGGCCGGGGCGCACTTGGCGGCGATGGCGCTGCTGCCCGGCCCGTACGCCGAGCCCGCCGGCGGCCCGGATGTGTCCGGGCGGATCGCCGGGGCGGTGCTGCTGAGCGGGATGTACGACCTGGAGCCGGTGCGGCTGAGCTATGTCAACGAGGCCCTGCGGCTGGACGAGCCGGCTGCTCTGCGCAACAGCCCGCTGCACCGCCTGCCGGAACGGCTGCCACCGGTGGTGATGGCACGTGGCGGCAACGAGACCGAGGAGTACGTCCGCCAGCACGAGCGGATGGTGGCCGCGCTGCGCGGCCGGACGGAGGTGGCGGAGGTCGTCGCCGAGCGGCACGACCACTTCGACCTCCCCGGTGACCTGGGCGTCCGGGGCACCGAGCTGGGTGACACCGTCCTCGGCCTGCTGGGGCTGGGACCGGAGCGGGGAGGGACGACCGGATGACCGTGGATGGCAGTGCGGGCGAGGCGGGCGGCGGGCAGCCGACCGGAGGGTGCCCGTTCGGGGGCGGCTCCGCGGCGGGGACCACCCCGTACGCCTCCTACGCCCGGATGGACGAGTTGCTGGCGCTCCAGCACCCGCTGAGCACGGCCGACACCGAGCCGGGCTTCATCATCATGAGCCAGGTCAAGGAGTTGCTGTTCAAGCTGCTGCATACGGAACTGACGTCGGCTCGGGACCAGTTGGCCAAGGATCTGGTGGACGAGGCGCTGTGGACGCTGCGCCGCTCGGCCCGGGTGCAGCAGGTGCTGCTGGTCTCCTGGGACACCTTCTCGGTGCTGTCGCCGGTGGAGTTCGCCGAGTTCCGGGATGTGCTGGGCTCGGCCTCCGGGTTCCAGTCGGTGGGCTACCGGCGGCTGGAGTTCCTGCTGGGCAACAAGAACCCGGCGATGGCCGGACCGCATCGGGGCACCGCCGGATACGACTCGGTGGTGGGGCAGTTGGCCGAGCCGAGCCTGTATGACGCGGCGCTGGAGCTGCTGGTGCGGCGCGGTCTGCTGGCGGCGCCCGAGGACAGCCAGAGCGAGGAGGGTGCCGCCGCGCCGTACCGGGTGGGGGCGGAGGTGGAGGAGGCCTGGCTGGCGGTGTACCGGGATCCGGTGCGCCACCGGGATCTGCAGTTGCTCGCCGAGGCGCTGATGGACACCGCCGAGCAGTTCGCCCGCTGGCGCTACACCCATCTGCTGACCGTGCAGCGGGTCCTCGGTGCCAAGCCCGGCACCGGCGGCACCGAGGGGGTGGCCTGGCTGGCCGGGATCAGCGGGCACCGCTTCTTCCCGGAGCTGTGGTCGGCGCGCGCCGCGCTCTGACGAGGGGGACACCAGGAAGGGGAGGACCATGAAGGGCGGGATCTCGCGCACGGTGGCCGAGGAGCTGGACGCGGCCGATCCGCTGGCGGCGTTCCGGGAGCGGTTCGTCATCACCGACCCGGAAACGATCTATCTGGACGGAAACTCACTGGGCCGGCTGCCGGCCGCCACCCCGGAGCTGCTGCGCCGGGTGGTGGAGGAGGGCTGGGGCGGCGGGCTGGTGCGGTCCTGGGGCGACTGGATCGACTGGGGCGCGCGGCTCGGTGACCGCCTCGCCGAGCGGGTGCTGGGCGCCCGCCCCGGTGAGGTGGTGGTGTCCGACTCGACCTCGGTGAACCTCTACAAGCTGGCCGCCGCCGCGCTGGACGCGGCCCCGGGGCGTACCACGGTGCTGATGGACGCCGAGGACTTCCCGACCAACCGCTATGTGCTCCAGGGGCTGGCCGAGCAGCGCGGGCTGCGGTTGCGCCGGCTCGCCTCGGACCTGGACGGCGGCCTGGACCTGGAGGTGCTGCGGGCGGCGCTGGACGGGGACACGGCACTGGTGGTGCTGTCCCTGGTGTCGTACCGCAGCGGGGCGCTGGCGGACATGGCGGCGGTGAACGGGCTGGCCCGCGCGGCCGGGGCGCGGGTGCTGTGGGACCTGTCGCACGCGGCCGGAGCGGTGCCGGTGGAGCTGACCGCGTCGGGCGCGGAGCTGGCGGTCGGCTGCACCTACAAGTATCTGAACGGCGGCCCGGGTTCGCCCGCGTTCCTCTATGTGCGGCGGGAGCTGCACGAGGTGCTGCGGCAGCCGGTGTGGGGGTGGTTCGGGCAGCGGGAGCAGTTCGCGATGGGGCCGGAGTACGACCCGGTGGCGTCGATCGGGCGGTTCCTGGTGAGCACCCCGCCGCTGCTGTCGCTGGCGGCGATCGATCCGGCGCTGACGGTGGTGGAGGAGGCCGGGGTGGCGCGCATCCGGGCCAAGGGGCTGCTGCTGGGCCGGCTGGCGGACGCCCTGGCGGACGACTGGCTCGCCCCGCTGGGGTTCCGGCCGGCCTCGCCGCGCCCGCCGGAGCTGCGGGGGTCGCATCTGTCGCTGCACCATCCGGAGGCCTGGCGGATCTGCCAGACGCTCGCCGCGGAGGCGAAGGTGGTGTGCGACTACCGGACCCCGGACCGGCTGCGGATCGGCCCCTCCCCGCTGTACACCCGGTTCACCGAGGTGTGGGACGCGCTGGACCGGCTGCGCGAGGTCGCCGCCCGGGGCGCCTACCTCGCCCGCCCGGCCGGACTGGCCCGGGTGACCTGATCGCGGCCCCTCACCCCCGTACCTCTCCTCGTCCGTTCGTCGTCTCGCCTGTCTCGTCTGTATCGCTTGTCTCGTCTATCTCGCTTGTCTCGTCTATCGCTTGTCTCGCTTGGGAGCCCTGATGGCAGACGTGTCCCCGCTCACCACCGACGGCCTGGTCCGGATCCTGTTCGGTTCCTCGGCCTTCCAGATGCTCAACGCGGGCCGGAACCTCGGCCTGTTCCGGCTGCTGCGGAGCAGTCCCGGGCTGACCGCGCGGGAGGTCGAACGGGAACTCGGCCTGGCGGAGCGGCCGGTGCAGATCCTGCTGCTGGGCACCACCGCGCTGGGCCTGACGGTCCGGGAGGGCGAGGGCTACCGCAACGCCGGTCTGCTGGACGGGCTGTTCGCGGACGGCACCTGGGAGATCATCGACGATCTGATCGACTACGAGGAGCGGATCGTCCGCCCCGCCGAGGTGGACTTCACCGAGTCGCTGCGCGCCGACACCAATGTGGGTCTGCGGCGGATCAAGGGCAGCGGACCGGATCTGTACCACCGGCTGTCCGCCGACCCGGAGCTTGAGCAGTTGTTCTACCGCTGTATGCGGTCCTGGTCGCGGCTGTCCAACCCGGTGCTGGTGGAGAAGGCGGATCTGACCGGGGTGCGCCGGGTGCTGGACGTCGGCGGCGGCGACGGGGTGAACGCCATCGCGCTGGCCGAGGCGAACCCGGGGGTCTCCTTCACCGTGCTGGACCTGCCGGGGACGGTGGAGATCGCCCGGCGCAGGATCGCCGAACGCGGCCTCGCCGACCGGATCGAGGTGCGGGCCGCGGACATCTTCGCCGACGACTACCCGCCGGGCCATGACTGCGTGCTCTTCGCCAACCAGCTGGTGATCTGGTCGCCGGAGGAGAACACCCGGCTGCTGGGCAAGGCGTACGCGGCCCTGCCGGAGGGCGGCCGGGTGCTGGTGTTCAGCGCGATGTCCGACGACAGCGGCGACGGCCCGCTGTACGCGGCGCTGGACAACGTCTACTTCGCGACCCTGCCCGCCGGGAGCAGCACCATCTACCGGTGGGGCCAGTACGAGGAGTGGTTCGCCGCCGCCGGCTTCGTCAAGCCGGAGCGGCTGCCGGGCGGCCGGTGGACGCCGCACGGTGTGATCAGCGCGGTCAAGTGATTGCCGAATGACTGGAAGTGACCGCTCCGCGCCGTGGTGGTGCGGTTGAGTGACGCCCCCGCGGTCTTCCCGTGGGGCACCTGCGAGCCAACCGGAGCCCGAACCATGTCCCTGACTGCCCCCGGCGCCGCCGAGACCGGCCCGGGCACCTGCCCCCACATGATGGACCCGCCGCTGCTGGCGGACCCGTTCGGCGGATACGGCCGGCTGCGCGAGCAGGCGCCGGTGGTCCGCGGCCGGTTCGTCGACGGCACCCCGGTGTGGTTCGTCACCCGCTACGAGGACGTCCGGCGGGTGCTGCGCGACCCCCGGTTCGTCAACACGCCCTCGCACGTCCCCGGCCAGCAGGGCGCGGATCCGCGCGAGTCCATGATGGACCTGCTCAACGTCCCCCACCAGCTGCGGGTGTATCTGCTCGGCTCGATCCTGGACAGCGACCCGCCGGACCATCCTCGGCTGCGACGGCTGGTGACCCGGGCGTTCGCCGCCCGCCGGATCCTGGATCTGCGGCCGGACATCGAGCGGATCGCCGAGGAGTTGCTCGCCGGGCTGCCGGAGCGGGCGGAGCCGGACGGCGCGGTCGATCTGCTGGAGCACTTCGCCTATCCGCTCTCCATCCGGGTGATCTGCGAGCTGGTCGGCATCCCGGCGGCCGATCTGGACTCCTGGCGGGAGTGGGGCGGCGATCTGGTCTCGATGCGGCCCGAGCGGCTGGAGCAGTCCTTCCCGGTGATGATCCGCTACTGCCATGAGCTGATCGGCGAACGGCGGGCCGCGCTCCGCGAAGACCTGCTGAGCGCGCTGATCCGGGCGCAGGACGACGACGGCAGCCGGCTCAGCGACACCGAGATGGTCACCATGATCCTGACCCTGGTGCTGGCCGGGCATGAGACGAGCGCCCATCTGATCGGCAACGGCACCGCCGCACTGCTCACCCATCCCGAGCAGTTGGCGCTGCTGCGCAAGGACCCCGCGCTGCTGCCGCGCACGGTCCATGAGCTGATGCGCTGGTGCGGCTCGGTGCAGGTGGCCAGGTTGCGGTACGCGACCGAGGACCTGGAGCTGGCCGGGGTGCCCGTCGCCCGGGGTGACGCGGTCCAACTGGTGCTGGTGTCGGCCAACTTCGACCCGCGCCACTACGCCGAGCCGGACCGGCTGGACATCCTGCGCCACCAGGAGGGGCAGGCGGAGAACCATGTCGGTTTCGGCCATGGCATCCACTACTGCCTGGGCGCGACGCTGGCCCGGCAGGAGGGCGAGGTGGCGTTCGGCACGCTGCTGGAGCACTACCCGGACCTGGCGCTGGCCGATCCGGACGGCGAGCTGGACCGGGCCCATCTGCCCGGGAGCTGGCGGCTGAACTCGCTGCGGCTGCGGCTGACACCCTGAGCGGCCGGGTCGGGGCGTGCCGGCCCGCGGCATGGGTGAGGGGCCGCCCGTGATGGGCGGCCCCTCGGGGAAGTGGCCGGTGAGGCCGGCAGCGGGGTACGCGGTCGGTCGGTGGGGCCGGCACGTGGGGTACGCGGCCGGTGGGGCCGGCACGTGGGGTATGCGGCCGGCCGGGGGCGGCCGCTCAGGGGCGCGGCCCAGCGGCGCGGGTCAGGGGCCGATCTCGTGGGCGGCGGCCCGGTCGAGAGCGACCAGTATCCACTCCTCGAAGTCCCGCTCCATCCGGGAGGCCGCCTCCCGCCAGCGCTCCACCCGGTCCGAGGGGGCGGAGATACGGGGCAGGCTGGCGCGTTCGGGTGCGCTGACCGCCCGGTTGCCCTGGCGGCTCTGGCGCAGTTGGGCGCGGAGCTGGTTCCTGGACCAGCCGTGCTGCTCCGCGCGGTCGAGCCAGGCGTCGGCCTCGGCGGGCGGCAGCGAGGTGACCTCGGCATGGTGGCCGAAGCTCAGCTCCTCGCGGCGCCGCCAGAGCTCGAAGTGGCGTGCCACCCAGGCGTAGTTGCGCAGGGTCTGGTAGTCGAGCCCGGCGGCCTGCACCCCGGTCTGGTAGCGGTCGGCGTAACGTTCCTGCCCGTAGACCATCCAGTCGCCCAGGCACCAGGCCGAGGAGTCGGCGATCTGGAAGATGTGCGCTCCCGCCTTCTGCCACCGGTCGTACGGCAGGCCGACCGGGATCTTCAGGCCGACCCGGGTGGTCAGGATGCGCTCCTGGCCGGGATCCCTGCGGGGCGCGGACCTGGCGGCCCCCCGCCGGCTGACGGGTAGCCGCCGGTCGTCCTGGTCGTCTCTGGCGATTTGCTGCACGCATCCCCCTGCCATCGAGGCACCGACACATCTCGCACCAGCCGTTTTCGGCCCACGGCTTGCCCAGTTAAGGCCGTAAGCCCGAAAAACCGTAGAACAGCTTTCGAGATCGAGTCAATGTGCACTTCCGGTCAGTACGCGGAAGTTCAGCGGGAGGTCCGGAAATCGCACTTCCGAATAGGTAACGTCATTGTGTGGTAATGGGTTCGCGGGCGGCCACGGGGGCGGGGCGCCGGGGCCTCAGCCCTCCTCGCCCGCGGCCCGTACGGCCGTGTCGACGCCGTCGAGGATGACCTGGAGTCCGGCCAGGAAGGCCTGACGGGCCTCGCGTTCGGCGGGCGACCCCTCGGCCTCCTCGGGCTGCCCGGACCCGGCGGGCAGCTCGGCGGCGGGGGTGGCGCGTGCCTCCAGGGCCGCCAGGGCCGGGAAGCGCTCGGCGAAGTCGGGGGCGACCTCGGCCAGCAGCGCCGAGCGGACCGACCACCACTCGTCATCGGACACCCCGGTGGCCGCCGCCGCCTGCCGCTGCTCGGACGCCACCCGGGCCATCCCCCGGACGAACTGGAACAGCAGGGCAATCACCCGGCGGACCCGCAGCGGCTCCAGGCCGATGCCGCCGAGGATCCGGACCACCGTCTCCAGCTGCGCGTACTCGCCGGGGCCGAGCACCGGCCTGGCCTGGGAGACCGAGAGCACCCACGGGTGGCGCAGATAGAAGTCCCAGGTGTCGTCCGCCCAGCCGGTGATCGCCGGGCGCCAGCCCGCAGCGGTGTCGTAGGCGGTCGGCAGCTCGGCCAGCGCCCGGTCGTGCATGAGGTCGACCAGCTCGCTCTTGCTGGGCACATAGGTGTAGAGCGCCATGGCGGTGCGCCCCAGCCGACTGCCCACCGCGCGCATCGAGAGGGCGTCCATGCCCTGCTCGTCGGCGAGTGCGATACCCGCGGCCACGATCGTGTCGACATCCAGCCCCGGTTTGGGTCCGGGCACCGACCGGGTGGCCGCGGAATCGGCCGAGCGCCAGAGCAGAGCCATCGAGCGACGGGCGTCGCCCTGTCCGGCAAAAAAGACCACCTTGCAACTCCTTACCGCATAAAGTAACCTCCACCGAGGCAACTCTTTACGGTGTAAGCATATCAGGTGAGCGGGTGTACGCGCCCCTCGCCCGAGCCGGGACGGCCCGCCGGCGTCGAACCGCCCGTTGCCTGGTGGACACGGCGGGCACCGCGGGCAAGAGAGAAGGACTCATGATCACAGTGCGAGGTCTGGCCCGGCAGTTCGCCGTGCGCGGGCGGACCGTCGACGCGGTGAAGGGCATCGACTTCGACGTGTCGGCCGGCGAGCTCGTCGGCTTCCTCGGCCCGAACGGGGCCGGCAAGACCACCACCCTGCGGATGCTGACCACCCTGCTGCGCCCCACCGGCGGCACCGGCACCGTGGCCGGCTGCGACCTGCTGGCGGACCCGCAGGGCGTCCGGCGCCGGATCGGCTATGTGGCCCAGGGCGGGTCCTCCTGGCCGGAGGCCCGGGTGGCGGAGGAGATCGAGACCCAGGCGCGGCTGTACGGGCTGTCCCGGGCGGAGGCCAGGCGGCGCGGGGCGCTGCTGGCCGACGAACTGGACCTGGCCGACCTGGGCCAGCGCCCCACCAAGACGCTCTCCGGCGGTCAGCGCCGTCGGCTGGACATCGCCCTGGGGCTGGTGCACGGACCGGAGTTGGTCTTCCTGGACGAGCCCACCACCGGGCTGGACCCGCAGAGCCGGGCCAACCTCTGGGACCATGTGCGGCGGATGCGGGCGGAGCAGGGCATGACCGTCTTCCTCACCACCCACTACCTGGACGAGGCCGACGCCCTGTGCGACCGGATCCTGGTGACCGACCACGGCACGATCGTCGCCGAGGGCACCCCCGACGAGCTGAAGTCACGGGTGGCCGGCGACGCCGTCACCGTGGAGGTCGCCGACCGGGCCGAGGAGGCCGCCGAGGTGGCCCACCGGCTGCCCGGGGCGCACGAGGTCACCGTCAACGAGACGACCGTGCGCTTCCGGGTGCCCCGAGGTGACGCGGCCCTGCCGGAGCTGCTGCGCGCCCTGGACGCCCAGGACATCACCATGACCTCGGTGAAGGTCAACCGGCCCACCCTGGACGATGTGTTCCTCAGTCTGACCGGCCGTTCGCTGCGCGACGGCGAGAGCCCGAACCCGGCCGTGGAGGCCACCCATGCTGCGTGACACCTGGCTGATCTTCACCCGCGATATGACGCTGTCCCTGCGCAGCCCCACCTGGCTGCTGATCGGCATCATGCAGCCGCTGCTGTATCTGTTCCTGTTCGGCCCGCTGATGGTGACGGTGGCCGAGCACACCCCCGGCTTCCCCTCGGGCGACGCCTGGAAGGTGCTGACCCCGGCCCTCATCGTGCAGACGGCGCTGTTCAGCGGGGCGTTCGCCGGGGTCGGGCTGCTCACCGAGTACCGGGTCGGCGTGGTCGACCGCTTCCGCACCACCGCCGCCAGCCGGTCCGCCCTGCTCTTCGGCAAGGTGCTGGCCCAGGCCGTGCAGGCCGCCGCGCAGTCGGTGCTGATCGTGCTGGTGACCCTGCTGGTCTTCGATCTGGACGCGCCGCTGTCCGGGATGCTGCTCAGCCTGGCGATCGCCGCGGTGCTGGCCATCGCGCTGTCCTCGGGGTCGTACGCGCTGGCGCTGATACTCAAGAGCGAGGCGGCCTTCCCGTCCCTGATGAACGCGGTGCTGCTGCCGCTGCTGCTGCTCTCCGGCGTGCTGCTGCCGGTCACCGAGGAGATGGCCCCGAGCTGGCTGTACAACCTGGCCCGGATCAACCCGCTGACCCATGTGGTGGACGCCGAGCGGGCCGCGTTCCGCGGCGACTGGGACTCGTCCACCCTGCTGACCGGTTCGGTGGTGCTGCTCCTGCTGGCCGCCCTGGCGCTGCTGTGGGGCACCCGGACCTTCCGCAAGGAGAACGCCTGAGAACGCCTGAGGGAGTCTGGGAAGGACGGGGACGCCGGAGGCCCCGGACCGGCGGCGTTGTGGGAATCTACGAACTCCCGGCCCCGGCCCCGGGACGCTTTCATGGCTTCCTTTCCTGGCTGAATACCCTCGGTTGGCTGTGTACTCCTTAGCGGTGGAGCACCCGCGCGTGCCCCCCGCACCGTTACCGACAAGGAGTCACCGTGACCGCACCCATCCAGGAAGCCGGCGTCCAGGACCTTGAGCACGCCTGGCTGAACGAGGCGATCACGCTCGCCACCACCAGTGTGGCAGGCGGCGGCGGTCCGTTCGGCGCGCTGGTCGTCAAGGACGGCGTGGTGGTGGCCAGCGGGAACAACCAGGTCACCGCGACCCTGGACCCCACGGCGCACGCCGAGGTGAGCGTGATGCGGGCCGCCTGCCGGCGGCTGGGTGACTTCTCGCTGGAGGGCTGCGTCCTGGTCACCTCCTGCGAGCCCTGTCCGATGTGCCTCTCCTCCGCGCTGTGGGCGCGCATCGACCGGATCGTCTACGCCGCCGACCGGCACGACGCCGCGGTGGCCGGTTTCGACGACCGCCGGTTCTACGAGCTGTTCGACAAGAAGCCCGCCTCGCTGTGGCCGATGCCGGTGGAGCGGCTGGACCTGCCGAACCGCACCGCGCCGTTCGACGCCTGGCTGGCCAAGGCCGACCGCGTCGACTACTGACGGTCCCCGGGCGGCGGTGGCCCGGGACGACGACGGCACTCTGCACCGCCGCTTCCGTGCGGAGCTCGGCACCACCCCGCTGGCCTGGCTGACCACCCAGCGGCTCGCCCTGGCCTGCCGGCTGA